>NZ_WEII01000130.1:0-10153 GCF_009183805.1 Bacillus sp. B2-WWTP-C-10-Post-4
ATATAAATGGAATTTAAAGACCTTATGAATTATATTGAAGAAAATAAAGAAGAACATTTTCATGATTTAATCGCTAAAAATGAACGGGAAATTGCAAAAAAAGAAGAAGAAGAGAAATAAATAATTTTAAATAGAAGAGTTGGCCTTTTGGGTCAACTCTTTTGTTGTTATAAATGGTTATAAAATTGAATTTCTCAATTGTTGAGTAAAAGGAATTGCAGAATTTTTCTGTAGAAAAGGTTGTTTGGTATTGAAAATGAAACAGACAATTTGCTAATCATAGGAGAGTTTTTTAGTGTTATATTAAATAGAAAACAGCGTAATGAGTTAACGCTTTAGGAGAGAGTATATGAATCATTTTATTGTTATGCAGGGGCATACATATCAAGAGGAAAAAGGATTAGAAATTATTTGGTCACCTAAAAAGGATAGAGGCGGTAATGTACCACATTCATGGAAAAGAATGATGGATGTAAAAGAGGGGGATCGAATCTTTCATTATGTAAAAGGGAATATTGTAGCATTTAGTATAGCTGAAGAGGATTGTAAGGAATCGAATAAACCATCTATTATGAAAAGCCATGATCAATGGAATGATGAAGGCTATTTGGTATCTTTAAAATTTCATGAGTTAGAAAAACCAATTAATATACGTGAGAAATTTGAAGAGATATCGCACCTGTTGCCAATTAAATATTCACCTTTTCAATCAGATGCAAATGGAAACCAAGGTTATTTATATCCATGTAATGAAGAATTAGCCCTTAAATTAATGGAACTAATTGGTGATTCAAACATTTATAAAATAAATGATGAGCAATTAGAGTTGGCAGTTGATCCGGTAAGAAGGACAGAAAACAATACATTAATTCCGGTTATAGCTGAGACGGAATCCGAAGTGAAAGCGAAAATACGAATTGGACAGCAAAAATTTAGAGAGGAATTAATGGAGATTTGGAACGGAAAATGTGCATTATGCGGAATAAATTTACCAGAATTGTTAAGAGCAAGTCATTCTAAGCCATGGAAAGATAGTACAAGTATGGAACGCTTAGATCCGTATAACGGTGTACTACTGTGCTGTAATCATGATGCTCTTTATGATAAAGGGTTTATCACATTTGATGGACAGGGACGACTGCATATTTCCTCATTAATAGTGGAAACAGATTATTTGAAATTTGGATTAATACCAAAAGCTAAGATAGGAATTCAACCGGAGAATAAATTATACTTTAAGTGGCATAAGAGGAATATTTTTAAAGTAAAATAGTATAATTTTAAACTTCAAGGACAGGAAGAACATAAGAGAGACGAATTGTGTTATCCAGTAAAGGGGAATGGTACATGTATAACTGTAATCAATGTGGAACAGAAATGATTATGCAATTACAAGATAGATATAGAGAATATTGTCCCAAATGTGAAGAGCTTAAACCAAATAACTTGGTATACTATAATCTATATGAATTACTAGATTATATGGAAGCGAATCACTACATGAGTAAGGAAAATATGCTACTTAATTTTTTGAAATGGGAGTTTGATTTAACGAAAGGGAATATATTCAAGTTATATCTAGACATAGATAAATATGATCAATCCAATGATGAGGATTTTACAAGACAATTAGGGGACTATATGAAGGGAATTCGATTAAAATTAAATGTTAAATATGAAGATAATTATATTTGGATTAAGGTTAATTAGATGGAATTCCAGATGTAATGAGTTTTGTTTTAAAGAGATAATAAGTAATTGAGAGGAGATTAATGGTGATGGAAGATTTGCAAAAGGCAGTAATAAAATTTCGAGATGAGAGAAATTGGGGGCAGTTTCATAATGCGAAGGATCTAGCAATTTCCTTAAATTTAGAAGCATCAGAGTTGCTTGAGGCTTTTCAATGGAAGTCTAGTGAAGAAGCAACAGAGACGAAAATGCAGGAAATAAAAGAAGAAATGGCCGATGTAATGATCTATTTACTTATGCTAAGTGATAAATTAAATATTGATCTAGAAGAAGTAGTACATGCTAAATTACTCAAGAATGCAGAGAAATATCCAGTAGAAAAGGCATTTGGAAAAAATAAAAAATATAATGAACTGTAAAACGACTATCGTTTTACAGTTTTTTGAAATAAATATGTAAAAGAAGAGGGATGGGATTTTGAGTTGTAAGTCTGTATTGGATTCAAACGGTATACAATATTCACCACTCTCGAATATTCTTTAACTTAAAAAGTGGGGGTCATTAATTGATATCAGTAGCAGCAAAATTATCTTCATTTGAAATAATTAAGAAGAAGCGAAAAGATTTTGAGCAAGGTTCTACGAGAGACGTCAAAATTGATAAAGTACCAGTAGTCTATATTCAACGAGATAAGAAGAATGTATATGTAGGTAAGTCCACAGATATATATGAGCGTTTTGTTGCGTATTTAAATGATGAAAGTAAAACATTCAATGAAGTTATTGTAATAAAAAGTGAATTATTTAATGAAAGTGCAATTAAGCATATTGAAACATTGTTAATAGAATACTTATCTGTAGATGATAAATTTAACTTACTGAATAAAGTAAGGGGCCAAAGGATATACCGTTATAAAGGGATTGAAAATGTTGAGAGTATGTTTAAAGAAATTTGGAATCAGTTAATTAAGGAAGAACTAGCCAGCGAGAGTTTATATAAGCTAAATAATTCAAATCCAAAGGGAGAAGATGGATTAAGTGATCAAGTAGCAAGTAACGATCTTTTAGGAAGAGAACTTTTAGTTAATGAACTTAGTAGTTTTTATACTGAGTATAATGAAGGTAATTCAACTCCTCTGTATATGGGGATTTTTTCGAGGTGGGGAATGGGGAAAAGTTCCTTTATCGAAATGTTAACAAAGAATATTGAGGCTACCGAATCTGAGACTAATAAATATTTAGTATGCAAGGTAGATTGTTCTTTATTTCATAAAAAAGAAAAATTATGGATTACCATATTAAATAAACTACTTGATGAAATATCAACAATGAAAAAAAAGAAGATATCAAAAAAGCAAGAAAGAGCGGAAGAACAAGATAAGGTTTTTAAGTGTAATTTCTTTAGCTTTAAAACAAAATTTTTCCTTAATAATTTGTTATCTTGGTTAAAAAGAAGATGGAAGTTAATTACTCTACTTTTCTTATCGTTGATTGGCATATACTATCTTATTACTAAATCTTTTCCCAATGCACCGATAATACCAAAAGATTATAAGGAAACCACAGCATTGCTAACCGTAATAACGTTAGTTTTTACATTAATTAAAACAAGAACATTAATATTTAAACAAAACGTATTTTTACAGGATGATAGAAATGAAGAGAGTAGTTTTATTCGGAGTACCAAGGAGTATGAACAGTTAATTTCTTTAATAAATAAAATTAAAAAGAAAAAGAACTTAAAAATATTACTAGTCTTAGATGAAATGGATCGTATGCATAAGGATTTACTACCAGATATTATAGAATTAATACAATTGTTTAAAGGACTAAATAATAAGCAATTCATAAAAAAAAGTAATGCCGAAAATGATAATTCGGATGAATCAGTAATATCTTTTATCTTTTCTTTTAACCAAGATATGTTGTTTCCGGTAATTGGGAAAAGTGTTTCGTTAGATGATAACCAGTTGTTTATAAATAGTTATAGAAATTATGAAGGATATGTTGAGGGTCAAGGAAAAGATGCATATTTAAACTTTTACAAATTGGGTAAGGAGTATATGGATAAATATTTGGATTTAACAGTATATTTGGAAGAGGAGATTGATTATACTAAACTAATGGAAGAATTATTTAAGGAAGATAAGGAGATTGGAGATAATAAATCAGAAAAATTACCAGCAGATAATGATGAAGGAGAAATGCTAGAACAAGCTAATGGTGAAGTAGGTTCGGTTCAGCAAAGCGCTCAACATAGCTCATTAAATAGTAACAGACAAAAATCCCCATCATTTACTGAATTGGAGATAAAGGTAATTAGGGAAACTGTTCGGAAAAATGCATCTAAAGTAGAACCACGAAAAGTTAAAAGACTTAAAAATGCATTGATTTTGTTAAAGAAATTAAACAAAGAAATAGATAGCAAGGCACTAGAGAATGTTTATGAAGAGGAACTAAAAAGGTTTATTCTTAATTTTCTTGAAATTGAAAATGGTGAACAGCGAGTTTCTGATTCAGCATATAATCAAATTGCTATAACTGATGGGAACTCTATAGAAGATAAGTCTAGTAATTCGCGCGCTAATATGACTAGACAGCTTAAATATACTGAATACTTTATACATAATAAGATTAAAAGTTAACCATTTTCAATAATTAAATATGTGAAGGGAATCCGCTTAAAATTAAATGTTAAAATGGAAGCCTAGTGAAAAAGCCATAGAAACAAAATGCAGAAAATGAAAGAAGAAATGGCGGATGTAATGATTTATTTACTTATGCTAAGTGATAAATTAAATATTGATCTAGAAGAAGTAGTACATGCTAAGTTGGAAAAGAATGCAGAGAAATATCCTGTAGAAAAAGCATTTGGAAGTAATAAAAAATATAACGAACTGTAAAGCGATAATCGTTTTACAGTTTTTTGAAATGGTTATGAGAAAGCAGATGGTTGAGATCATGATTTGGATGTATGGATTGTATTTTAAAAGTATGCAATCCACAAATCCTCAAATATTCTTAAAATTAAAAAGTAGGGAGTTATTCAAATGCTATCATTTGCAGCAAAATTATCATCATTTTACATCATTAAAAAGAAGCGAAAAGAGTTTGAGCAAGGTTGTATTAGAGACCCTAAAATAGATGGAATACCAGTAGTTTATATTCAACGAGATAAAAAGAATTTATATGTAGGTAAGTCCACAGATATTTATGGCCGTTTCATTGCACATTTAAATGATGAAGATAAAACATTCAAGGAAGTTATTGTGATAAAGAGTGATTTATTTAATGAAAGCTCAATTAAACATATTGAAACATTATTAATTGAATATTTATTAGCGGATGAAAAATTTAACTTACTGAATAAAGTCAGAGGACAAAAAATTCATTCCTATAATGGAATTGAAAATGTTGAAAATATGTTTGGAGAAATTTGGGCTCAGTTAATGAAAGAAGGTATAGCTAGTGAGAATTTAGGCGAGATACATAATAAATTTATTTATAAATATTCACCATTTAAAGAGTTATCGGCAAATCAAATTGAGGTTTGCAAATACATTTTTAATACAATGCTTACTACATCAAATAGTCGACATTTGATTACAGGGGACCCGGGTACCGGTAAAACAATTGTATTAACAAATATCTTATATGCGCTTGCTTATGACGATAAAACTGGTAAAGCACGTGAGGGGCAGTCTCATGAAGACATTGCACTTATTGTCCCACAAAATCATTCTTTAAATTTATATAAGAGTTTAATGAAAAAACTAGGTTTACAAGGTATTACAGTACTTTCACCTTCATTATTTATTAAGAAAGCAAAAAATAGAGGATCTAAATATAAATATGTTTTTGTAGATGAAGCTCATCGTCTGAAACAATATTTTGGTAAACAAGCACGTGATTTAAAACATTTAGTTACTGATGATGGTTATACAAACGAGTTGGAATTAATAGAAACATTTGCATATCATTTAACAATAGTTTATGATCCATACCAAACGATTCGACCAGCAGATATAGATACAGATGCATTCCAACGGTTGACAGCGAATTATAAGAGGCATCCCTTACATAAACAATTCCGTTTAAAATCTGGAGATCAATATCTAGCATGGCTTCGTAAATATTTACAAATAGCAAATAATGTTGGAGTGTATGAAGAAGGGTTATTGCAGGGCTATGACTTTAAGGTAATGGACTCTATTACAGAATTAAATGAATCTATGAAAATGTTAAATGAAAAACATGAATTATGTCGTGTAGTCGCAGGTTATTCTTGGGAATGGATTACACAAAAGGATAAAAATCACTATGATATAAAAGATCCCGTTACAGGTGAGACATTCAAATGGAACTCAAAGGTAAAAGGTTGGATTAACTTTGAGAATAGTATAGAGGAAATAGGATGTATACATACTACACAAGGTGCGGATTTAAATTATGTTGGAGTGATTTTAGGAGCTGAAATTGATTGTGATTACGCAGGTGAAGAAAATGGAGACTATGATTTAAATAAGGCTAAGATTGTAGTGAATCCAAAAGAATATAAAGATCGAAACGGTCTTCCAATTAAGGGAACAGATATAAATAATGAGGAGTTAACATCCTATATTAAACGTATTTATTATGTATTATTATCTCGCGGAATAAATGGATGTTATGTCTATGCAGTAAATCAAAATATGCAAAGATATTTAAAGGAGATAGCAAAAGTAAGTCAATAATTATGAAAAGGGGTTACCTTTAATGTGGTAGTCCCTGCCAATTAGATAGCATTTAATAAGTATTTAAAGAGCCTTACTACACATAAATTGTAGTAAGGCTCTTATTATCTCTATAGAAATAAGGATTAGAAAATAACTTATCCCCTCGGAAGAAAAAAGACTTTATTTTAACTTCCCTATTGATAGGTTAACACGATAATTCCCATATTTTAATAGTCGACCTAGAAAGTTATCCAATTCTTCATTAGAAGAAAAATGTGTTTTTAATAAATAACATCCTTCACCACTTACACGATGTACTTCAGATATTTCTTCTTCTTTTTGAAAGAAATCCATAAATTCTTGATGATTAGCTGATGTGACAAACAAAGTAACAAATGCAGTCACGGTTTGTCCTAGTTTGATTCGGTTTATAGCGATTGTATATTGTTCAATAATCCCTAAATCCTCTAATCTCCTAATTCGATTTCCTACAGCCTGCCCAGTCATATGTATTTTTTGACCTAGTTCTTTCCATTGTATTCTTGAGTTTTCTCCTAATAATTTCAGTATCTCAAAATCTGTTTGATCAATAATATAAACCAATCCTTTCATCGTGAAAGTAGAAAAGCAGAAAGTGTTTCGCCAACTTATTCAGCTTATCGATACAATTCACTATACTAAGTTTATTCTCTTACATCGCATTGTTTATTAGTTATATTTACTTATAACACAGAGGACGCAACAAAAAAATACATCTAGATTTAAAGGAGGTTACAAATATGTTATTACAAGATATTTTATCGTTCAATGAAAAATTTGTAGAAAATAAGAAATACGCCCCCCGTGAAGCAACAAAAATGCCTAAGAAACGTATGGTTGTTGTTTCTTGCATGGATGCTCGTTTAATTGAGCTACTTCCAAAAGCTTTAGATATACACGATGGAGATGCAAAAGTTATCAGAAATGCAGGTGGTAAGATTGCTTCTCCTTTCGATAGTGTCATGCAAAGTGTTGTAGCATCAGTATATGATCTAAATGCAGATGAAATCTTTCTTATCGGACACCATAGATGTGGTGCAAGCCAAACTAATCCCAAAGGAACACTTCAAAAAATATTAGATCGTGGAGTAGCTTCACCAGAAATTTTAGCAGCAATTGAATATGCTGGTGTTGACCTTGAAAAATGGCTATTTGGATTCGATGATATCTGTGATTCGACTCAAGCTAATGTTGATTTAGTAAGAAATCATCCACTTATTCCAAAAGATGTTCCTGTACATGGTTTAGTTATTGATCCTCACACAGGTAAATTAGATGTAGTAGTTGATGGATATAAAACATTAAATGGTATGAAACATTAATCATTACTTAAATGAAGGGAAGTTATTAAATATGAATAGACAAGAAGCTACGCAAAAAATTATGGAAGCAAAAATCGCAAAAGGTTTAACATGGGAAGAAATTTCAAAAGTAAGTGAAAATTCTGAGACTTGGGTTGTAACAGCATTATTAGGGCAGGCTACAATGACACGTCCGGAGGCAGAAAAAATCGGTAAACTATTAGAATTAGATGAAGAAGTAGTTCAGGCATTAACAGTAGTTCCACTTAGAGGTCAAGTAATGCAAATGCCTCCTACTGACCCAATCTTATATCGATTATATGAAATGATGTTACAATACGCACCAACTCTTAGAGAATTAATCTTAGAAAAAGCTGGTGAAGGTGTAATGAGTGCAATTAACTTCAATTTAGGTGTGGATACACAAGAAGATCCAAAAGGTGGCGATCCTCGTATCGTTATTACACTTAATGGGAAATTCTTACCATTTCGTGCATGGTAATTAATTAAAAATCTATCTATACAATTAAATTGATTTTACAGATTTACAAAATCCATCCTTTTTAATCTAACTGTGTAGAAAGGATGGATTTTTACTATGAGATTCTTTTTCAGTAAAGGAGAATAATATGAATAAAAAATACTTTAATACAAGCTTTAGTATTCTACAGTGGTTTGTGTTTCTATTAGCAAATGCAATTGCATTGCCTATCATTATTGGTGGCATATTCCATTTATCAGTAGAAGATATTTCAACATTAATGCAGCGAACTTTTTTAGTCGTGGGAATAAGTTCATTTATACAAGCATGGTTTGGGCATCGTTATCCCATAGCGGATGGTCCAGCCGGTTCATGGATAAGTATATTTGTCATACTGGGACAAGTTGCTATGCATCAGGGACAAAGTGCAAAAGACGTGTTGCAACTTTTAGAAGGTGGGTTAATTATTGCAGGTATATTACTCTTCGTTCTTGGTATAACAGGGCTTGTTCATCGAATCTTACGTTTATTTACTCCTTTAGTTACAGGGACATTTCTTTTAATTTTAGCACTTCAACTTAGTGGTGTGTTACTAAAAGGAATGATGGGATTACAAGGATCTGCAACTCATCCTGATTATTCAACAGCTATTATTGCGCTCTTTGTTTTTGCCCTTATTACTTTCTTATCAATTAAAGGGACAGGATGGATGAAAAGGTACGCTGTGTTACTTGGAATTTCATGTGGTTGGCTTTTGTATACTCTTTTAGGAGAATCATCTTATATGCCTACACATACAACGCTAGTTAAGTTACCAGAGATATTTGCTTGGGGCACACCTAGATTGGATATTGGAATGACCCTAACTGCAACTTTATTTACATTTCTTTTAGTTGCAAATACAATTGCTGCTATTTCAGCTGTAAAACAAGTAGCTCCCTTATCTAAAGAAAATGAAAAGCAAACATTGAACCGTGGTGTATGGGTCGGAGGTATATCACATATTATCTCGTCGTTGTTTTCTACAATTGGTATTGTACCATTACCTGCATCAGCAGGATTTATTCAATTAACAGGACAAAGAAAGTTGAAGTCGTTCCTTATAGCAAGTCTTATATTAGCAGGAATTTCTTTTGTTCCCTCAATCGTAAGCTTTATATCCTTGCTTCCAGGCCCTATTGCCAATGCTGTACTTTTAGCAACATTTGTCCAAGTAATAGGCATTTCATTTCAATCGATTTTAAGCGAAGAATTAAATCAACGCCGATTAACTATATTAGGAATTACATTATTAATCAGTTTAGGAATAATGTTTCTTCCAGAAAGCGCATTTAGTGGCATTCCTTCTTCCTTACAATATGTTTTAAGGAATGGATTGCTCGTGGGTACCGTGATTGTCATTCTATTGGAACAGTTTTGGAAAGAATAAAGTATTTATATGCTTTTTTATTTGGAAGAAAATAAAGAATGAAAATCAGCATTTGGAAATATTTTAAAATATCTTGATATAAACCTATGTATTTTGTAATATATAGGTATATTGTTAGTTTATTTGATTCCGTTCATTCCCACACCTTATGTGTTGTGGTTGAGTTGTAGAAGTAAGTTTTTTTCTTACTTTAATTTTGAAAGGGCTTCTTTGAGCCGATTAGTGTAATTAGCTTATTTTGCTATGCACAATTAATCGACTTGAGGAGGCCTTTTTTGTTTGGGTTTAAACAGGTATAAATATATATTTCTGTATAAAACAACAGATTAAGATAGGAAATTTATATAGGGGGAGAAAACATAGGAGTAATTGATTTGTTTATCAGGGAAATTGGAGGGATATGTAGTTTTTTTACGTTAAATGTATACAAGGATATATGAAACTGTGGTTGTAAAATAGATACATAATAGATCTACGAATCGCAGCAAAAATAATTATAT
>NZ_WEII01000131.1:0-10083 GCF_009183805.1 Bacillus sp. B2-WWTP-C-10-Post-4
CATTTACGCTCCACACTAGTAATCTAGCAATACCAAAATCAAAATTCACATGGAATTGAGGGATGTTATGAAACAGAAATTAGCTGTTCTTCTATTCACTGGAATCATATTATCAGGATGTTCAACTATAGCAGAGAATTCTTTAGAAAGCGGGAAAGGCAGTATGGAATTATTAACACCAACGATCACAGCAAAAGATAATGAATTAGAAATTAAAACTAAAGGCATTGATGAAAATAAAGTAACTTTTATTTATGTTGCTAATAAAAAAGTATTGGAACAAAAACTAAAAAATAGTGAATCCTACAAGCTTAACATTAAAGATATCGAACACTCTCATAGGACAGACTACAAACCAAAAGTTCAACTTTTCCAAACGAAAGATGATAATGATGATGGAGAAATGGTAACCTTCAAACAAGTTAGATATACAGTTAAAAACTGATTTTAAAGTTGTTTCATTATAAATGTAACGAACGAAAATATACTTTTAACAGTAGATAAATGTAGGGGGTGCTAACATGAAAAAACGATGGATTTCTTGGTGGATTGGTAACATATTTTGGATTATCGTTTTTGGAATATGGGCCGCTATTATTTGGCTACGAGATGTTGATGGGGCTGGTGTTATTCAAACACCTGAAATTAAATCAATATCACTTATCGTTTTATTAATTGCGTTTATCATACCGGTATTTTTTCAAATTATATGGCTAATCATTAATTTGAGAATGAGTAAAAAAAATAATTATACGATTTAGTTTTTTTTGAATTAATAGATGAATATTTTTCATAAAAAAAGAGAGAAATCTACATCAAAATAGATTCCTCTCTTTTACATTTGGACTTATACTGCACTTTTAATGCAGCACTACTCCTCTTTTTTTACGATGCATGTTCATCTTTCTTTTTCATTAACGCTCTTTTCTTCATCGCCTTCGTTAAATATCCACCCTTAAACGAGCGAATTTCATACGAAGACATAAACGCTTTCGGTGCAATTTCATTAATGATTTCCAAAAGTTCTTTCTCTCTAGAACGCTTTGCAACGATATCTAAGCGATAACGTATAGAATTAATACCTTCGCCCTCAAATACTGTAACGCCAAATCCAGAGTGACGTAATTCATCTACTAATTCATTACAACGGTCTAGTAAACTAACTTGATACGTAATATAACCAATTGCTAATTTATTCTCTATATAACCGCCTAATAACAGTCCCGCACTAAAGCCAATGACATAGGCAACGATGTTCATCCAATTTGATAAATCTTGAAACACAATACCTAAACTGACAATGTAAATAGCTCCTTCTAACAATCCAACACCAGCAGCGGATCTTGTTTGATTCTTTACAAGCAAAATCGTACGGATTGTTAATATTGGAACGTAAATAATTTGAAGCACAAAAATAAGTAGCGCTTGTAACATTGGTATCCACCTCTTTCAAAAAGTCTTTTGTCATAATAACATACATAACCTTTAGAAATCGATGGGTTTTTTAAAATTTTTTTATTATTTTTCATACTATTGAAAAACACAAAAAAGAAGCGTATTATATTTGTCATTAATTTGATTACTTGTATCATATCGCTAAACTAAAAAAGGAACCTGATTAGGTCCCTTTCATCATAGCTCTATGTTTTTCGAAGCATGTTCTCTTTGCTTCTCTTCTTTCACTAACTGCATATTTGCATACGCTAAATTTGCAATCATTAAAAAGTGACCACCTAAAATACCTGTACCGAATGCCCACATTTCCATTTCATGCTCAATTTCATACATGATGATAGCTCCTAAAATAGCAGCTGCAAATCGGTTTAAAACTCCTAATCCAGGAGCCTTTTCCTTCATTACGATACTTTTTCCGAGTTTCTCCACTCTGCGAGCTAATAACCAAAGACAATAGGCGCTTACTGCTAATCCAATACCGAACCCTGTCACTTGTTTTCCAAACGGAGTAATCGTCCACATAAGTAGTAAACCACTAAAGATCACATACAATTGTAATCGATATACACGTAAGGCTTCTTGAATCAAAATATCCGCTCCTAAGTTCTCATTTTTTGTACTTTAGAAGAAAAGCAGCAACTTACACAGTTGCTGCTTTCTCTTCTTCTTCTTGTTCTTGTTCCATCTTACGAATTTCAACACGTTTAATTTGGTAAGCGTCTTTTTCTAACACTTTAAATTCATAACCTTCCGCCTCAACGTGTTGTCCTTCTTCGATTTCATGATTTTGCATCATAATCCATCCACCGATTGTATCCACATCATCTTCTTCGATGTGTAATCCAAATAAATCTTTCACTTCTGAGATAAGCACTTTTCCATCAACAATGATATGTTGCTCGTTCACATGTTGAATTGGCGGTGCTTCATCTTCATCATATTCGTCACGAATTTCGCCGACGATTTCCTCCAAGATATCTTCAAGCGTTACAATTCCGGCTGTTCCTCCGTACTCATCATATAAAACAGCCATCGGAATTCGCTTCTTCTGCATTTGAAGTAATAAATCGTGAATTGGAGTCGTTTCCATCACTTCAATAATCGGACGCATATACGAGCGAATAGATGATAAATCTTTTTGATCCTCGGTCATATATCGAATAAAGAAATCTTTTACGTTGACCATACCGATAATATCATCTTTATCTTCTCCAAAAATCGGATAACGTGTGTATCGCTCATTTTGGATCACTTTCATGTGTTCTTCTACTGAATCTTCCAGGTAGAAACCAACGATTTCTGTTCGCGGTACCATAATCTCTTTTGCAATACGATTATCAAATTCAAAAATGTTATTTACATACTTGTATTCAGCTTGATTAATTTCGCCACTTTCATAGCTATCTGAAAGGATAAGACGTAATTCTTCTTCTGTATGAGCTACTTCATGTTCTGAAGCTGGCTTTAAACCGAATAAACCAGTTATCACACGAGCTGAACCGTTCAATACCCAAATAAATGGATACATTACTTTATAGAACATCATTAATGGACCTGCCAATAATAACGTTACCCTTTCAGCCTTTTGAATTGCCATCGTTTTCGGAGCTAATTCCCCTACTACAACGTGTAAATACGTCATAATCATAAAAGCAAGACCAAATGTTAATACTGATGAAATAGAAGGATTTAAGTTCCATTTCTCAAATAACGGGTGTAATAACTTTTCAATTGTCGGTTCACCTAACCAACCTAATCCCATAGCTGTAACTGTAATACCTAATTGACAAGCAGATAAATATTCATCTAAATTTGTTGTTACTTTTTTCGCTGCTAAAGCACCGCGTTTTCCTTCCGCAACAAGCTGATCGATACGACTTGAACGTATCTTTACAATCGCAAACTCTGCTGCTACGAAAAATCCAGTAAATGCGATTAAAATCGCAACCATGACTAAATTAAATATTTCCAATGAATCCCCTTAGTTAAAAAACTAAGGTGTCCACCTCCTGTATACTATAATGTTTTCTTATTTGTTCGTTAGAAAACATAGCCCGATACAAAAATTAAAGAGGTCGGATTTCACTTATTCTATAATAATAGAGCAAGTGTCTGTATTAAAGCTGTCGTTTGACCAGATAAAGATTTCGATATTTTTTCACGTTGTGAATCAGTCAATCCATCTAAAAGCGGCTTTAACTCAGTAAGCTCCACTTCTAATTGATGAATATGGTCTGTCACTTCATTCACTTGTTTCGAAACGTGTTCATTGATACCGAGCAGCTTCTTCTTCTCCTCGATTTTCTCTTTAATCTCACAAAGCGGCATATGCATTTCTTTGCACTTCTCAATAAATTGTAATGTCTCAAATGCTGTTTCGTCGTAATAGCGATAATTAGATTGAGATCGCTCCGCTTTTAAGATACCTAGATTCGTATAATAATCAATCGTTCGTTTCGACACGTGAGCCATGAGAGCCAACTGTCCGATTCGATACACCTTCCCAACGATCTTCCCCCCTTGTTTATATTACTTACATCATACAATACATAAACTGTACAGTCAAACGTGACGGTTTATTATTCACAATTTATACAAAATCCCAATCTCCTCCTATGATGATTCAATACGAGTAATCTACACTTATACAATAAAATTACTAAACTACTACCTAATCACTACATTGTCTGCCACTTTTAACCTTTCTTATTTAAAAGCATATCCTACTAATAATGATTGCTTGTATAGGAGGGAATTAATATGAAAAAGACAATCATTTCTCATTTTTATAATGAAGAATACCTACTTCCATGGTGGCTTATGCATCACACGAAAATATTCGATCACGGCATTTTAATTAATAGAGGGTCTACAGATCGTTCCGTAGAGATTTGTAAACTATTAGCACCCCACTGGGAAGTACGAAATTCAAGATTTCTTGAGTTTGATCCAACTAATACTGATATTGAAGTGATGGAAATTGAAAGAGAAGTTTCAGGTTGGAAAATCGTTTTAAATACTACTGAATTCTTTTGTTGTAATAATACTGAAGAATTTTTTTCATCTCTTCATACACTAGGCCAAAACATGTATGCGATTAGAATGATTTTAATGATAGATAATCATAATTATAATTATTCAAAGCCTAGATATTCTATCCCCTTAGTAGAACAGCGATACCACGGTGTCTTCCCTTATAACCCAAATCTCGGATGTGCTTGGAGATTTATTCACAATCATCTAGACGGTGCATATTTACCTGGTAGACATCATTCGCGGCACGGATATATAATTTATGACTATCCTTCATTTATTTTAAAATTTTATTTTAGCCCTTGGAATGAACAATCAAAAGCAAGAAAATTACAAATTACACCTACCCTTTCAAAAAGGGGTGTTCAAATGGGACTTCAAACACATTACGGTCAATCTCCTGAAGTACTGGACATACGTTTTTTAGAGCTTAGTAACCTAACACAAGACCTCCGTCATAACCCTGAATATCAAAAATTATTTCCAAAATTCAAACCGTAATATTTTCTGCATCGTCATCACCTCAAACATTTTCATTCACTTAATCAAAAACAATCTCATTTGCATAAAACATGAATACTGTATAAATAATAAATTTTTATTTTAGGAGGAAAAAATGAAAGCTGTTATTCTTGCTGGTGGGTACGGTACAAGAATTGGGGAAGAAACACATTTAAAACCGAAACCTATGATTGAAATTGGAACAAAACCCATTCTATGGCACATTATGAGTTTGTATAGTCATTACGGGATTACTGAGTTTATTATTTGCTTAGGCTATAAAGGATATGCAATTAAAGAGTTCTTTCTAAATTACAACTTACACATGTCTGATTTCACAATACAGTTAAACGATAATACAATTACTAGCCATTCTCATCGTGTAGAACCATGGAAAGTTACACTAATCGATACTGGTGTAAATACCGAAACGGGTGGCCGAGTGAAAAAGATTCAAAATTATGTCGGAGACGAACCTTTCTGCCTCACTTATGGTGATGGATTAAGTAATGTAAATATAAAAGAACTTATTACATTCCATAAAAAACATGGAAAAATGGCTACTGTTACTGCCGTACAACCTCCTGGTAGATTCGGTTCTCTCATATTAGATAAACAGTCTGTAACATCTTTTCAAGAAAAACCATTAGGTGATGGCGGATGGGTTAACGGTGGATTTTTCGTTTTAAATCCTGAAGTTTTCAATTACATTAGTGGAGATAAGTCTGTTTTTGAAACAGACACTTTAGTTCAGTTAGTAAACAAAAATGAATTGGCCGCATATCAACATTCTGGTTTTTGGCATCCGATGGATACATTGCGCGATAAAAATAAATTAGTCGAGCTATGGGAAAGTAATAACGCTCCGTGGAAGGTTTGGTAATATGGCTTCATCATCTTTTTGGAATAAGAAAAAAGTATTTATTACAGGACATACTGGATTTAAAGGCTCCTGGCTCACCCTTTTCTTAAGTTCTTTAGGTGCAGAAGTAGTAGGCTTTTCTTCTCATCCCCCATCCATTCCTAACACTTTTGAACAAGGTAACGTAGCAAAAGAGTGCACGACAATGAAAGGCGATATTACAGATTACCATTCTTTATTTCATGCCATGAAGCAGCATAAACCTGACATAATATTTCATTTAGCAGCTCAGCCAATCGTAACCGCTTCATACAAAAACCCTATCGATACATTCAAAACGAATGTTTTAGGTACTGTTCACGTGCTAGAAGCAGCAAAGTCCATCGAAAGCGTACGTGCCATTATTAATGTGACAAGCGATAAATGTTATGAGAATGACGGTAGTGGCGACCGAGCGTTCGTGGAAAATGACCGACTAGGAGGTTTCGACCCTTATAGCGCTAGTAAAGCTTGCGCTGAAATAGTGGCAACATCCTATCAAAAATCATTCTTCCGCACTAATACCCAGAAACTCGCCTCAGTCAGAGCTGGTAACGTCATCGGCGGTGGTGATTGGGCAGAAGACCGATTATTCCCTGATATCATTCGGGCATATTTGCACAATCATACTTTGTGTATTCGAAACAAATATGCCGTCCGTCCGTGGCAACATGTTTTAGATCCTTTACATGGCTATATCCTTTTAGCTGAGAAACTTTGGAATGATGCTAAATATGCAGAAGCGTGGAATTTCGGCCCAATGAATGAACCTAACAGAACCGTTCATGATGTCATTGAATCTGTAATAAAATTATGGAATAACCCACTAACAATCATTTCCTCCTCTACAAATACTCCTTATGAATCACCTGTTTTAACACTCGATAGTACAAAAGCAGTAAACAAACTCGGCTGGACTCCTAAGTTATCAACAGATGATGCTATCGCTTGGACTGTTGATTGGTACAAAAAATATGCATCTGGTGAAAATATAGAATCTTTCACACGACAACAAATCGATGCATTCAAAAATTTATAAGGGGGCTATAAAATGGAACAGAAAAAATGCCGTTTTTGCCACTCATTACTAACCAACACTTTTTTAGATTTGGGCGTTTCCCCTCTTGCTAATTCATTTGTAGCTCCTGAAAGTTCATATAAAATGGAACCTTTTTATCCGCTGCACACATTTGTTTGTAACTCTTGTTTACTCGTCCAGCTAGATGAATTTGAATCCCCACAAAATATTTTTCATAACTATTTATACTTCAGCTCTTACTCCTCAAGTTGGCTACTACACGCTAAACAATATGTAGAAATGGCTATTAAGCGTTTCAACTTAACGAAACATTCAAAAGTGATTGAAATCGCAAGTAACGATGGGTACTTATTACAATACTTTAAAAAAGAAAATATCGAGACATTGGGAATTGAACCCGCGAAAAACGTAGCAGAAATTGCTATCAAAAAAGGAATTCCTACTCATGTAAATTTTTTCAGTAATGACTTAGCAAAAAAATTGCCACAAGCTGATTTAATCGTCGCAAATAACGTATTAGCACATGTTCCAAACTTGCATGATTTTGTTGCCGGTTTAAAAACGTTATTAAAACAAGATGGCACGATAACAATTGAATTCCCACACTTATTAAACCTCATATCCTTTAAACAGTTCGATACTATCTACCATGAGCACTTTTCCTACTTCTCACTTATAAGCCTTCAAAAAGTTTTAAGTTATCATCATTTACAAATTGTTGATGTAGAAGAACTTTCAACGCATGGTGGTTCCTTACGGATTTTTGTAAACCATCTAAGTGCCCAATCACCTATCCATTCCAATGTTACAAAATTAATTCAAAAAGAAGTCGACCACGGGTTAGATACATTAGATTGCTATCTCCTTTTTTCTAAACGCATCGAACAATTGAAAATAAATATTTTAAAGTTTTTTATTGAAGCGAAAGCTTTAAACAAACAAATTATCGGTTACGGTGCTCCAGCTAAAGGAAACACCCTTTTGAATTATTGCGGGATAGGTAAAGAATTTCTAGCTTATACAGTAGATAAAAATCCTCACAAACAAAATCTCCTTTTACCAGGAACTCGTATTCCAATAAAATCTCCAGCAGAAATTAAACGTACAAAACCGGATTACATTCTTATACTTCCTTGGAATTTGAAAGACGAAATTATGAAAGAATGCTCTTTCATTCGTGAATGGGGCGGTAAATTTTTAGTGACGGTTCCAGAAATTGAGGTGATCGAGCCATGAAGAAAGTTGTTGTAACAGGTGGTAGTGGCTGGATAGGTAAATATGTTGTACATTCACTTATACAAAAGGGATATGAAGTGCACGCCACGTATAATAAAAATAACCCCTCTCACCTCCCTTGCCATTGGCATAAAGTAAACTTTCTTCGCGATGACGAAGTAAAACAATTCATTTCGGATGTTCAGCCTAGCCATCTCATTCACCTTGCTTGGGAAGCAGTGCCACCAGCATGCTATGTATCTATTAATAATTACTATTGGCTAAAGTCTAGTATTTCATTGATTCAACACTTCACAACATGCGGCGGAAAGCGTGTTGTCGTTGCAGGTACTGGCGCAGAGTACGAATGGTTTAACGGCGTATTATTTGAAGATTCACCGCTCCTTTCCTATAAAACCCCGTATTCTTTATGTAAAAATGCACTGCACTCCTGGCTAGAAACGTATGCACAACAAACAGGCCTCAGCATGTGTTGGGGCCGCATTTTTCATATGTATGGACCTCACGAACAAGGTAATCGGCTCGTTTCTAACATTATCACTTCCTTATTAAAAAACGAGGAAGCACTATGTACACATGGAAAACAATCGAGAGATTTCCTCCATGTGAGTGACGTCGCTGACGCTCTCGTAACAATATTAGAACACAGCGTTACAGGCACCATCAATATCGCTTCTGGTCAATCTGTACAAATTAAAAAGTTAGCTTCTATCATTGCTAAAAAGATAGGAAAAGAACATTTAATTAAACTAGGTGCAATCCCTTTCTCTAAAGATGAACCTTTATTTGTCGGGGTTAATGTAGAACGTTTAAAAACTGAAGTAAACTGGAAACCAACATACGATCTAAATACAGGAATTGAAGAAACAATTTTATGGTGGAAATCATTTATACAAAAACATAACGATATGCATCATTAAAACGTAAATCCTTCGTTCCTCTCGCTAATTCCTTATACCATTCTCCTAATCTTTCCGACGTAATAATATGGTGCGTCCCCATTCCCCCATGCTTACTAGCTTCAGAAAGAGTCGGACCAATTTGTAACTTTCTCTTTCTCATCGCATCGTTCCACGGACTAAACCCAAACCATAATATACAGGCAAGAGGTGGATAAATCATCGATTCATGCGCAGATAAATGTCTTCCAACCGTATAACTTCCATGCTCATGATTATGAATAAATCTACCTCTTCTCCATAACGGCCAATCTTCTGGTAAATAACCATGAAATCGCTGTTTCATTAAAGGTATTCCAAAGTTAAGGTCCGGATAGTTGTAGTTAGGATCATCAACCATAATAAGCCCGTCCAGCCAATACATCCTCCCCCCCAATTCATTTAGCGATTTCCAAAACTGATTTTTATCTTGCACGCAAAGAAACTCAGTCGTATTTAAAATCATTTTCCATCCTTGTACTTCTTGTTCTATCCTCATCACTTCATGATCTGTCGCATATGCATCAAACTCTGGATTTACAGAATCTCGCACCTCCCAATGCGGTGCGAATTTTTTACAAATCTCAACGGAACGATCTGTTGAACCTTTATTAATTAAAATACCATGATCAAAAAGTTTCGTATGATGCATAAGCCACCATGGCAATAAATACTCTTCATTGTAAAAATGTGAAATAACGGTTGTAGTTATAATAATCTCCTCCTCTTTCTCTATTAATCTACTTTTTATCCTACAACCAATATACTCATAAGCAAAAATATGTTTCCTAATTATTGATCAAATATTATTATTAATATTTTTGTAAGTTTTCCTTTGGTACCCAGCCCTTCTCACCATCTCTTCCTTCGCACCAAACCCATCCATTCAATTCTTCTAATCCGATCAATCTTTCTCCAATACTCACATTTAATTCTTTCGCAGTATATTGTTTTATAATAATTCCTGTTCCATTCATATC
>NZ_WEII01000132.1:0-10067 GCF_009183805.1 Bacillus sp. B2-WWTP-C-10-Post-4
GAATCAATATGAATCAACCGTTTTCCCTGTTTATAATACGCATCAATAAATAGGGAATGATTTTTACTTTTCAATTTCACAAAGCAATTTTATCTCTTTTATTTGTGAAATATGACGCTGTTCATGTAAATAAATCAGTTCTATCCACTGATCAAGGGATAATTCTCCAAGAGCTGGATGCATCACTGCTTTTTTCGCTAATATAGACTCATCTTCTATTGTACTCAGGAAACGCATCAATTCTTTTCTTGATTCGTTTAGCATATTGAGCATTTGCTCCACTTCAAATGGTTCTATAATTGGTTCAATCATTTCTGGAGCTATAAACTTTTTCGTTCTATCTAATAAAATAGTGTGAATTTCTTTACGCTCATTTTGGGTACTATCTAACTTTTTTAATCCTGATGAAATAACTGTTATAACTCTCTCATCTAATAAAACTAAATGATGACAAACTTGTGCAATACTCCATTTATCCTTATCTGGTTTCCTATTAAATTGAGCATCACTCAACAAAGTAATTTCCTCAACTAATTGATCTCTCGTTTCATAAAACTTGTCATTTACAAATGTATCCATGTGGATTCTCCTTTCATTGCAACCTACATACTTAAATTCCTACGCTAGAAATATTATCTTCAAAAAAAGTTTTTCTTTCATTACTATTCCAATTTCATTTTAAAGCTACAAATGAAATTATTTGTTTTTTATATCTTTTTAATTGGCACAAATAAATTAACTTTTAACTTTCCGTCTAGATCTTCAGCAACATTATTTAAGCAAAACTCTAAATTATCTCTATCATAATCTGCATCATACTCACTATTTGGTAGCCACTCTGCATACATGTATTGATACGCTTCACTTAATTTATGAGGTTCATCATAGAACTGGTATAGACCATATGTACCTCCATCTAATCTTTTAAATTGCACATCATGATGCTTTTCTTTATCGAAGTTTTCAGGAACCGTAACACATGCATCATGCCGGCACTTATGACTTGCAACAAGTTCAGGATTATCTAATGATATTCCGATAAATGATTGCTCTGGTGGATAAAGTTTATTTTCAATTGACCAATTTAGTAACTTTCCCCAGTGATCTTGTGGTTCAAAGTAGCTACCAGTTCGTCTTATATATGCTACTTCTAATGTTGGTAATTTTTTTATAAAAACTTTCATTTACATCTTCTCCCCTATAAATATGTACACTGTTTATTTAGCTTTCTTTAAATATTTATTCCTTCTTAAATAAAAAGAATCCTCTAATCACATGAATTTTAATTGAAATACAATTGATTACTATTACTACTACTAAAGTAGTATGTACTTTCATACTTTTATTTGATTTTTAAGTCTTTTTAAATCGATATATTGATTGTAAGAAAATAAAAAGGTGGAGGATTTTAATTGATTAAAGGAATATACGAAGCGCATTTACCAGTATAATGTCCTATCAATTTATCATTAAATAAATGTAAAAAACGACCCTATTTATTCATTTTTAATGCGTATGTATGTACATTTGTTAATTTATTCGATATATTATGGGTATTGAATGATTACGTAAAGTGTATAGGTCGCTTATATAACACCTTATATTTTTATATCCGTGAAAACTACAAAGTGTATGAAAATCCATTTGTCAAATGAATTTAGTGCGGAAGGAGGTTTGTGGTTACTTCATAGGGTATAATAATCAGTTTTTTACTGATAAAAATATAGGAGGCGACATAATGTTTCGTACGATTTCAAATTTCATGAGAGTAGCTGAGATAAGAAGGAAAATCCTTTTTACACTAGCGATGTTAATCGTTTTTCGAATTGGCACGTTTATTCCAGTTCCTCATACTAACGCAGAGGTATTAAAAGTACAAGATCAAGCTAACGTTCTAGGTATGTTAAACGTATTTGGCGGAGGAGCATTGCAACACTTCTCAATCTTTGCTGTAGGTATTACACCATATATTACAGCTTCCATCATAGTACAATTACTACAAATGGATGTTATACCTAAGTTTTCGGAATGGGCAAAGCAAGGAGAAATGGGCCGTAAGAAATCAGCTCAATTCACTCGATACTTTACAATCATTCTCGCATTCATACAGGCCATCGGAATGTCTTATGGCTTTAATAATATAGCAGGTGGACAATTAATAACAGATCAAAGCTGGACTACATACTTATTTATTGCGACAGTTTTAACTGCAGGTACTGCATTTTTACTTTGGTTAGGCGAACAAATTACCGCTAACGGAGTTGGTAATGGTATTTCGATGATTATCTTCGCAGGTCTCGTTGCTGCGATTCCAAATGTTGCAAATCAAATTTATTTACAACAATTCCAAAATGCTGGAGATCAGCTATTCATGCACATAATAAAAATTGTTTTAATTGGACTCGTAATTTTAGCGATAGTTGTTGGCGTTATTTACATTCAACAAGCTGTACGTAAAATACCGATCCAATATGCAAAAGCTGTTTCAGGAAACAATCCATATCAAGGAGCAAAAAACACTCATTTACCTCTTAAAGTAAATAGTGCTGGTGTTATACCAGTTATCTTTGCTTCTGCATTTTTAATGACGCCACGTACAATTGCGCAGCTCTTCCCTGATTCAAGCGTATCAAAATGGTTAGTTGCAAATCTTGATTTCGCACATCCAATTGGAATGACACTTTATGTCGGTCTTATCGTTGCTTTCACATACTTCTACGCATTTATTCAAGTAAATCCTGAACAAATGGCTGAGAATTTGAAAAAGCAAAATGGATATGTTCCTGGTATTCGTCCTGGTAAAGCAACTGAACAATATGTAACTAAAATTCTATACCGTTTAACATTTATCGGTGCAATTTTCTTAGGTGCTATTTCTATATTACCGCTCGTATTCACGAAAATTGCTACGTTACCACCTTCTGCTCAAATTGGTGGTACAAGCTTACTTATCATTGTCGGTGTAGCACTAGAAACTATGAAGACGTTAGAAAGCCAGCTTGTAAAACGTCATTATAAAGGCTTTATTAAAAAAGTGAATTAATTATAAAAAACACAGTTGGTTATTTTTCCAACTGTGTTTTTTATTTTATCAGTCCTGTAATATACAGGGCTGTTGCTTTATGGAACTACATCTCCTTCTCTAATAACCGCCCTTTTTTGAAATAAGCCCGTAGCGTTGAACGATTGGCCAAAAATACACCAATCAATATAAGACAAGCCCCCATTCCCATTGTAGGATTTAAAGGTTCCCCTAAAATGATATATCCCACAATTATTGCAATTAATGGTGATACATATAACCACGTCGATGGAAATACTGGATTTGTTTTTGATAAGAGCCAGTAATATAATCCGTGTCCACCAATCGATCCGATAAATATGAGATATAAAATAGGCCATTGCACACTCCATGAAGTTAATACGGTTACGTTTGGTTGTTCTACAATAATAGATGCGATTAGTAGTAAAATCCCTCCATAAAACATTTGAATACCGTTAATAAGAAATGGTGATACATTTAATAAATCTGACAGTATTTCTTTCGAACGAATAGAGCCTATTCCGTAAAATAACTCCCCTATAACTAAAACAATACAAGCAATACTCCATATGAAACTTACTTGTTGATGCATTCCTGGTAAAGAAACAAATATAACACCTGCTAGTGCAATAACTAAAGCAATGAGTTGTTCCTTTTGTAATTTCTCCCTATTCCTCTTTGCTTGTATTAATAAAATCATCATTGGTCCCGTAGCAGAAAGAACAGCAGCTAATCCCGAAGAAATATATTGTTCTGACCAATATAAACTTGCGAATGTCATAAATGTTAAACAAAATCCAGCATACATAATGTGTTTTGAAAATATATGTGGCATAATTTCTTTTCGCTTTAATTTAAAAATAATCATAAGGATTATGCCCGCTAAAAAGAAGCGAATTCCTGCTGAAAACAACGGTGGCGCCCCTGCTTCAATTCCAATTTTTATCGTTAAAAATGTTGTCCCGAAAATAATACATACTAAAATGTAATTAAAAATGACCATTTTGCTTCCTCCTTTTTACTCTTAGAGTGAGTATAGAGGCTATGGTGTATAACAGTGTATCGGTACATATAACAGTTACTTCAAGTTGTAGTTGATTCCCTATATATTTTTCGCTTTAATTAAGTTAAAAAGAAAAATAGGTGAACCTATGAAAATTGTATTGCGTAAAGAAACAAACATACCGTATTACAAGCAAATATATATGCAAATTGTTGACAGAATACAAAGTGGTATGCTTTCACATGGTGAATCTCTTCCTTCTTTACGTTGTATGGCCACAGATTTACAAATCAATGTATTAACAGTTCGTAAAGCGTATAAACAGTTAGAAACGAAAGGGTATATACGCATCGAACAAGGAAAAGGTGCTTACATATATAAACGGGTAAAGAAAGATTTCAAACCAATTCCGTATAAATGGCAACAAATGAAAACGATTAATGTTATGCGTTCTCAATATGCAATGAATAAGCACCGTAAATATTATAATTTTTCACAAGCAATTCTGTATCCTCGTCTGTTACCAAATCCATTTTTGGCAGATGAAATGCATAAATTGCTGGATAAAAATCCGATGTTGTTAGCAACTTATGGGCCAGTTCAAGGCGATTATGAATTGCGAGTTGAAATAGCAAATTACTTAAATGAACACCAGAAATTAGTGACAGACCCATCTCAATTATTAATTACAAGCGGCGCACAACAAGGAATTGATTTAATTGCTCAAACATTATTAAAACTTGGAGATATTGTATTAGTAGAAAGTCCATGTTACAGTGCTGCGCTTGATATTTTCATCAATAAAGGTGTTCAAATCATTCCCGTTTCTCTTGATAATCATGGAGTTCGCTCCGACTTAATTGATGATATTTGTCAAAGTAAAAATCCCGTTTTATTGTATACGAATCCCACCTTCCAGAATCCGACAGGTACAGTAATGAGTAAAGAACGAAGAATGGAACTTATAGAACTATCGGAGCTATATCAATTTTTTATTATTGAAGATGATTCTTTCGGAGAAATATATTTTGAGGATGCTATAGTCCCGCCCCCAATCAAAAGTTTTGATAAAGATGGTCACGTAATATATATAAAAGGATTTAGTAAAACGTTAGCACCAGGACTGCGTATCGCAGCACTTATTGCCGATGGCCCTATTTTTGAATGGCTATATGCAGTAAAAGGTTCGATGGATATCGGTAGTCCTTTATTAACACAGAAGGCACTTCTACCATTTTTACGTGCAGAACGTACGAAAAACCATTTAGAAAAATTACGTACAGCTTTACAAATAAGACGTGATTTAACAATTGATACATTGTCGCCATTAAAAGAACTAAACTTTGAAATACCAAATGGAGGTTTTAATTTATGGGTGACACTGCCTGATTCGATAGATCCCTTTACCTTATTACAAAAAGCAAATGAAGTAGATGTCTCTTTTTTACCAGGAACAGCTTGTCTATTAAATTACGAAACAAATGATAACCAATTAAGAATTAGCTATTCAATGTTAAACGAGAAAGATATGGAAATTGGATTAGAAAAATTACACGATACAATACGAAACAGTATTTGTTAGAAGTAATATCACAATAGCTAACAATAAATAATACCTGAAAATGTATAGTATGGGATATTATTTATTGTTGAGCTTTTTCGTTATTCTGAACAACCGGTTTTAAAACTTGCCTTTCTTTTAATTCTTCAACACTACCATATTGATCAATAACAATTGCTTTCATTTCCTCTCCTCCTTGCTGTTTATTTTAATAACATACAATTATTTCTCAAAATTTTTTGCCTTGAATTAACATATAATTATTTTTGGGGGTAATTATGCAAGAAGCATTATAAAGTGAAACTTTAATCAACTCTCGCCAATCGGGCTTTTCCGGGCAGTTGGTCCCCTCCCAACTTCTTTACTTTCCCGGAATTTTGAGATGGGACTCTTACTGCCCGGCAAATAGCGGGATAAATTCCAATACGAATCTTACACACATCTTAGAATCATCCAAAACTGTTTTATTAATTAAATTCAAAAGAAATGAGGCTAACTATATGAGTGAAAAGATATTTAAAATAAACGGAATTGATATATGTACAGAAAGCTTTGGGAACCCTAAGAACCCTGCTATTTTATTAATTATGGGCGCTACATGTTCCATGGTTTATTGGGACGAAGAGTTTTGTGAGCTGTTGGCTAGTACGGGGAAGTTTGTTATTCGCTTTGATAACCGTGATGTTGGACGCTCTGTTGCCTATGAACCTAGAACTTCCAATTATACAGTAACAGATATGGCTGAAGATGCAATTGGAGTACTAGATGCTTATCATATTGATAAAGCTCACCTATTTGGTATGTCATTAGGTGGTATGATTGCTCAAATTGCTGCTGTAAAACATCCCGAAAGAATTTTGACGCTAACTTTACTAGCGACTAGTGTAATAGGATCTGATGACAATACTCGCGATTTACCTCCAATGGATGAAAGGATTTTAACACATCATGTAAATGGCACAAGTATAGATTGGGCAAATAAAAATGATGTGGCAGAGTATTTAGTTTCAGGATCTCGTCTATTATGTGGATCAGAACGAATATTTGATGAAAATAGAGTTTATAAACAAGTAAAACAAGAAATAGAACGCGCAAACAATTTATTAAGTATGTTTAATCACGCTTTACTTCAAGGTGATGATGCATATGAAGGTGTACTTCAATCCATACAAGCACCTACATTAGTTATTCACGGAACAGACGATACAGCACTACCATTTGAACATGGCCTCGCACTAATTGATGAAATTCCAAGCTCAGTACTATTAACCCTTAAAGGGGCAGGCCATGAAAACCATCCAGATGACTGGGAAAGCATAATTAATGCTGTTTCTAAACATACATCTAAAATTTAGATAAATAACTAATGGAAGGGGCACAAATTATATTGTGCCCCCTTCCATTTACAAACAAAACCCCATCACTGTATTCGTATGTATAGTGATGGGGACTTCTTATATTTTTCTATGTTTAAAAAAATGGACAATCTAATTGATCAACAGATTCCCATAATTTTTTTTTTGCATTTTCGGTGGATGTATTTGTGTCTAGTGTCATGTTTTTAAAAGGGTTTACCTCGACTTTTAATAAGGATGAAGGCTCCACATATAATGAGAAAACATGGCTGCTTGGTAAAGCTTTAGCAACGTCAATATCTCCTACTTGTTTAAATAGTTGCTGCGCAGCAAAGAAGAAGAAATTAGTTGGATTTGATTGTTTATTCAGCCACGCAAGCATTTCAGGTGATACCGATTTATGAATATTGATTTTTACTCGATCACCACGTTTATATCGCCTAGATCGCATACTTCCACCAACTAACTTATCGTTAAGTTTGTAAATCCTAACTCTTTTTGCTTATGCTCTCTATATTTTGGCGAACAAGTATAGACTAATAATCCTCGTGCATTTGTAAATAACGGATTATCTACAAAGATTACATTTTTGAGTCGTCCTTTTTGCTTTAAAATCATTTTTAAACTGTTTTTAATAATTACTGCACCCCCGCCATAAATAAACACGTATGGATCGTCTTTCATATCATCAATTTTATTTATAATATCTGTTGCAACACGCGCTGCTAAACCTAATAGCGCTGGCTGTGATTCCTCAACTAATAATGTATTTCTCGGATGCTTATCATTTAAATAAATTTGATTGAATTCTGTAATACTGTCAATCGTTTTAGTTGGATACTTTCGGTTCCATCTCGTAATGATTTGTAGTAACGTCTCTTTTACACCATAAGATAAACCTTTACTTAGTTGCGGACGGAAATTCACCCCTAATGAAACGACTTCTTCTGTCGTCCCTGCGCCAATATCAAAAGAGAGTAGAGTTTTATCTACAAAATCAATTTCAGAAACTTGATTTTGCTCACATTCTATTTTATGTTTCACAACATTTCCTTCTTCATCGTATACAATGCCCCACGTCCCAGAAGCACCCTCAGGCAGGCATTTACAATACTCAATTGAAACATTAATTGTCACATCGCGTCCGTTCGGATAATGGAAAATAACCTTATGATTTCCCATATAACGTTTTGCATTTTCAGCAGCTATTTCTTGTGTAATAAGCTGCATAGGAAGAGCGACAGATAAATCATAACGAATATTAATATGGCTAGAAGTTGGACTTTGACGCATAGCGCTTACCGCCAAACCTGATAGTATTGTAATAACCATTAACTCATCCGTTGACTTATTTGATTTCTTCTCTACCTCAGTACCTTTTAATTGATCTTGAATGACTTTTTCTCCAACGATGTATCGTACATTATTTAGCATTAACGATGGCGAACTTATAGTCACATCAATGTGGTTTTCTAATTCAGATAATGAAACATCTACCTCATCTAAGAGTCCTGTAGGCTCACCTATATATAAAGAATAAATACTCGGAATAAAAATAGGGTCTTGCCCTTTCACCATTAACTTCAAACCGTTGTTTCCTGCATCTGCACCAGCTTTTAAAAGTATAGACATAACTACCCCCTAAATTAATCTGACATCCCTTCCAAATATATGCGAGCCCATTCTTTTACATTCAAATGTATTGTAATTTTTTATTTATCATAGAACTAAAATATTACATACTTACATATTTCGTGTGAAAAGTATTTGACATGATACTTTTCCAATTTTATACTTATATTTGTAAAGAGTTTTTTACAATCGAGGGGGCAATTATTTATTGAATACTAAAAAAACTATTTTTATAATCATTGTTTTAGCATTAATTGCAATACTAGTACATGGCACATATAAATACATAACTGAAGGTTCTATTTTGGGCGGTACGATTTTTGCTATTTCGTTAATACTTAGTAATTTAATTAATTACATTACTTGGGGAGATCCCCACGGTGTATCAGAAGAAAGTCAAGATGAAATGGGACAACAAATTACATATAAAAGCTTTAAAATTGCATATTTTGTGCTTGTAGTTGTAATGTTCCTTATATTAATCTTCTCTGAAGGATTTTCTATGGGGGCTAATTTAGATAGAGTAAAAAACCTCCCTCTGTTCATCGCAATTTGCTCTTCCTTCTTTATTTATCCTATTGTCGAACTCGTAGTTGCAAAACAATATAAATAAAAAGATGAGGTTTTCTACATGTAGAAAACCTCATCTTTTTATATTTACATACCCTCTACAATTGCTTTTAATTTGTTCACAGTCCGCCAATTCCTAACTGTAGCTGGTGTATGTAACTTCTGAAACTGGTTCATTAATTTAGAGTTTCGAATGCTATTTTTGAAAAACAAATAAACGACTTTCTCATCTATATAGCAATCTTCAAGTTCACTTTTAAATATAAGCAATTGACTACTCTCTTCTTCAGAAAGTACATTAGCTAAAAAAGCAACATGAACACTTTCTCCTTCTAACAATGAATGAACTTCATACGGACATTGCTTAATAATATTTATAAATTCATCATGTGTTCTTAGCATGACTGGAACATCGAAATCAAATTCATTTTTTATTTCCGTTTGTATTCGGTCTTTTAGAAAGTTTATATCTTCCTTAGATTCGAACACGATATTACCACTCTGTATATACGTTTTCACTTGTTTTAACCCTATTGATTCAAACACTCGTTTTAACTCAGCCATTTTGATTACTTTATGTCCACCGACATTGATTCCTCTTAGTAATGCAATATAAAGTGTCATACTATTTCCCCCACAATAAAATGAACTTATCAATTGAATCGATTTCCCCACTCATATTTCTCGGATATTTGTTTTAATTCTTCTAACATATCATGAATAGATAATACCTCAAATAAAATAATATACTCACTTGAAAAATGGTGATGATAATGATTTGGTTTATAATCTTTTAAATCATTTTTATAACTCCAAGTTGAGATATTAAAAAATTCACAAACTAACACTGTAAGAAAAACTGCAATCCCAGTTTTAATCACTCTTCCCCCAACGATATTCCAT
>NZ_WEII01000133.1:0-9954 GCF_009183805.1 Bacillus sp. B2-WWTP-C-10-Post-4
ATCTATATGGATGAAAGTTGTATTCATGATTTAAGACAAATTCCGGTCATAATAGGTACGCTTTATGGTGGATTCCCTGTCGGTATCATATTGTTTACAATTTTATTAATTACGAGATTTTTATTTTATGGCTTTAACATGCTGACAGTTGTTGTTTACGGAATAATGTTCATCGTTACAGCACTCGCATCTTCAAAATTTAATACATATAATAGAAAACTTAAAGTAGCTTTTTCCATGTTTTTAACCTTTTTCCTAGCAATATTTACAACTTTAATTGTATTAACCTTATCAGATTTTGAAGTGAATAATTTGTATATTATTTATTTCATGGTATTACCGACTACTTTAATGTTATTTATTGTTTATATAAATGAAGTTATTAAAGATGCTGTATTAATGCGCTCAAAATTAATTAAAATGGAAAAAATGGAGATTGTTAGCCAACTCGCTGCAAGTATATCGCACGAAGTAAGGAATCCCTTAACGGTTGTAAAAGGATTTACACAGCTTTTAAAAACACCGAATTTAACTCCTGAGTCAAGAGACGAATATATTAAACATATACTTGAAGAGTTAAATCGTGCCCAAGAAATTATCGATGATTATTTAACGTTTGCCAAACCTGCTCCAGAAAAATTAGATCAAATTTCAATAAAACAAGAGTTAAATCGGGTTATTAATATGATATTGCCATTGTGTAATATGAATACGATACATATTACACAGGATTTTTCTGAGGCAACCATTGTTGGTAATAAACAGCACTTTCAACAATGTTTTTTAAACTTAATAAAGAACAGTATTGAAGCGATGCCTAATGGTGGTACCTTAAATATTTCCTCATCTATCAATAATAGTAAAGTTGAAATACGAATTGAAGATAGCGGAGTTGGAATGTCACAGGAGCAAATACATCGATTCGGTGAACCGTATTTTAGTACAAAAACAAAAGGAACCGGTTTAGGTACAATGGTTGCTGTTAAGATTATTGAGACGATGCATGGAAGTTTAAAAATCCGAAGTATCGTTAGTAAAGGAACGACTTTAACGATTACGTTCCCGAAATATAGTAAGAATACGCATTAAAACAAATAAAAAAGGAGCATAGTCGCTCCTTTTTTATTTGTTTCGATACATAAGTATCTTCAATGTTTTTTTAGTTTACATTTGTGAAGACTAATTAAAAATTAGTATCCTCCGCCCCAGCAGCTGCATCCTACAATTATTAATAGAATGAATAACACAACTAATAAAGCGAAACCTCCACCAAAACCACAAGAACCACCGTAACTCATATTTTCTCCTCCTTTTGGTTTGAAAACTAATAGGTAGTTGATCATTTTAACTGGTTCGTATTATACATTATGTATATATCCCTTTTTTGAGCATGTCTACATAAAAATAAGTAAAAGCACTCGTTTAAAGAGTGCTTTAAAATGGATACCAAAAGTTTTGAAATACGTTTAATTTTAAATATACCGCAACAATAAATATGAAAATACCGGCAAATAAAGCGATGAAATCTTCACGTTTCGCCTTACTTGTATAAAACCATGTACGTTTATCCTTCTTTCCAAATCCTCTTAAATCCATTGCATTTGAAACCGTATCTATTCTTTCTAGAGAATGAATGATCAGTGGCCAGAAAATTAAAACACGGTTCTTCATACGAACCCATAAACTTGCTTCTCCTTTTTCAAAAGCCACCCCTCTCGCTTCTTGCGCGTGTTTAATAATTTTATACTCAGACTGGATGTCAGGAATATAACGTAGTGCAATATTTATTGCATAAGTAATCTTATAATGAATACCAAGTTTACTTAAGTTACTTACAAATTCGCTTGGATCTGTCGTGTAAATAAAAAGAAGTGTAAATGGTAATAACGTAAAATACTTTAATGAAAGTGTAGCTGCATAAAATAATGTTTCATATGTAATCGTTGCATATCCAACATGTAAAAACGCGGTATATGATTCAGTTAATTCAGATCCATGAGTTGGTGTAATCAATAAAATCATGACAGAGTTTAATAAACTAAATGTAAATATGACACTAAAAACAATTAAAATTTTACGAAATGGAATTTTAGCAATGCTGAGCCCGATACACCCAATAATAAATAATATTAGCAACACCCGAAAATCAAAAAACAAAAAAGTAAGCGTCATACAAAAAATAAATAAAAACAATTTCACTATCCCATCCATACGATGAAAATATGTACTATGCACCTTCCTCCCTCCTATTACTGTCTAAATAAAGCTCCATAAATTTTTCTGGACATGCAATCCCACTAAATTTAACAAGCTTGGTTAAAGAACTCTCTCTTAAGTTGGCTCTTTGTAACGTTTCTTGATCGCCTAATACATCAAACACTGTATTATCCGCAATAATTTTCCCTTCATGTAGAACTACTGCACGGTCTGTATATTCTAGCGCAAGATTCATATCGTGAGTGATAAAAACAAATGAAATTCCCTTTTTAGCTAGGTTTTTAATAAAAGACATAAATTGTTTATAGTGATAATAATCTTGTCCCGCTGTCGGTTCATCTAATATGATAAGTTTAGGATTTGTTGTTAATACAGATGCGATTGTTAATCTCTTCTTTTGCCCATAGCTTAGTGCTTGAATTGGCCAATTACGAAATGGATATAAACCACAAATTTTTAAAGTTCCTTCTACTCTATTCTTAATTTCTTCCTTAGAAAAATTATGTAATGTTAATGTAAATGAAACTTCTTCAAAAACAGTAGGCTGTGTAATCATATGATTTGGATTTTGCATCACGTAAGATATGATTTCCCCACGTTTACGAATAGACCAAGAACTAATATCTTCACCTTTTAACAAGATTTTCCCATTTTTCATTTTGTTTATGCCTATAAGACTATGAGCTAATGTTGATTTCCCTGCTCCATTATGTCCTAACAGTGCCACAATTTCTCCTTCATATATTGAAAGGTTTACATTTTCTAATACTTTTTGTTTATTAGAGTATGAAAATGATAAATTCTCCACTTTAAGTAATTCCTTGTTTTTAGTATTCCCTTTTAATATGACTTGTTTCTCCATCCACTCTTTTATAACGTTGCTTACCTTTTCTTTTTGAAGGTTTTCCATTGGATATATTACGTCATTATTACTATCAAAATGTAATCTCTTTAATGCTTCGATGTAAATAGGCTCTCTTAAGCCGATACGTGGTAATATATTTGACGCTAAGATTTCTTTTGGTGTTCCTATCGCAATGACTTTACCTTCATCAATTAATATAATTTTGTCTAAATCCAGTTTTAAAATTTCTTCTATTCTATGTTCGATAATAACAATCGTTTTATTATATTGTTCATGTATATCTTTCATAAGTTCTATCGTATGTAAGGCGCTTAGTGGATCTAAATTAGCTAACGGTTCATCGAACAATAATATATCCGCATTTGTTGTTAATAAACCAGCAAGAGAAACTGTTTGCTTTTGACCTCCTGATAATTCATGTGGACTTTGTTTATGAAACGTATGCATCTTCACCTTTCTTAATGAGTCCGAAACAATCTTTTTCATATCATCTTGCTTTACACATTCATTTTCTAAATAAAAAGCTACATCTTCTTCTACTGTCAGACCAATAAATTGAGCATCTTGATCTTGCAAAATTGTTCCTACCTGTTTACTTTGTTCAAAAATACTTCCTTCCCTCGGGTCTTTACCGGCAATTAAAACGTTACCTGTGCTATTCCCTTCGTAAGAAAATGGGATTAGCCCATTTATACAATGAGCTAATGTCGACTTTCCTGAACCACTTCGTCCAGCAATTAGCACTTTTTCCCCAGGGTATATATGAAAGGTAATATCACTTAAAGTAGGCTGCGCAGCATGCCCATATTGAAAGGTGAATTGTTCAAACGAAATAATTGGTTGCATGTTGACATCCCTACTTTTCAATTTTTAAATGTGTATGTTTCTTATTGGATTTCGCCAGACCAATTGTAAGTGGCAATCCAAGTACTAAGAAAACGATGACATCGGAAATTGTTGCTCCTAATACTTGTATAACAATTTTGTCAAATGGTTCCCCCATCACAATAATATCGAATGCCCCAGCAAATATAATAGCAATGACAATACCAACTAGCCCAGTAATTGCTAAATAAGAAATATCCCCCTTCTTAAATGACCCGTTTTTCACACTAAAACCAACTCTTTTTTGAATAAGCCCCATTGAAAAACCAATAATACCTGAACTAATAACCCATCCCCACCAAATCCCCCACCCAGCAATCGTATCTGTTACGGTATGACCGATAAGTCCGATTAACAGTCCTGCCACTGGACCAAATAATGCTCCAAAAACAGTTAATATAGCTAATGCTGGTTTAATAAATGTATTCGGTGCAATAGAAAATCCCCAAAGTCCTAATATCCCGTATAATGCTGCTCCAATACCGATTGCTACTACTAACTTTGTTGATAATTTGTTCATGACAATTCCCCTCTCATATTAGTCAACTTTTATTACTCTATATTTAATTTAAAAATGAATTATGCATCGACACTCCCTTTCTATACAACAAAAAAATGACCTCTTACATAAGAGGTCATTTTCTTTCACGTTCAAGAATCCTCTTATCTTTCAAAAAACACATCGTGTCCTCTGCGGAATTAGCACCTTCCTATAAAATTGCATAGGGGTTGCTGAGGTTTCTTAGGGCCGTTCCCTCCACCTCTCTGGATAAGTATTAATTTGTAATTCGTATTATGGCACTAAAGAATGTTAATTTCAACACTTTTCTTACTATTTTTATTTTTTGTTAAATAGATCATTTAAATCATTGTATTCTTATCGGAATTATGAAATAATAAATTCAAAATCGTTTCGGGAGGAATGCATTATGAAAGTTATTGGTTTGATTGGAGGATTAAGTTGGGAATCTACATCATTATACTATAAACATATTAATACACTTACACTCTCTCAATACGATCAAAATGCAAAGTTAGTTTTATATAGTATGGACTTTGGTGAAGTAACTACTTTATTACAAAACCATCAATATGAAGAAGTGAAAAATGAACTAGTTACAGTTGCAAAGAAAGTTGAAAAATCTGGGGCTGAATGTTTACTAATTTGTTCAAATACCGTACATCTATTTGCCGAGGAAGTAGAACAAGCAATATCTATCCCGCTTCTTCACATTGGTGATGTAAGTGCTAAAGAAATGGTAGAACAGAATATAAAACGTATCGGACTATTAGGAACAAAACAAACGATGGAGCAAGATTTCTATAAATCACGATTAGCGAAATATAACATTGAGACAATTATCCCAAATGACGAGGAAAGAACTTTTATCCACCATGTCATATTAGATGAATTAAGTAGAGGGATCATTTCAGAAACATCTAAAGAAAAGTTATTACAAATTACAAAATCATTAATTCAAAACGGCGCTGAAGGTATATTATTAGGCTGCACTGAAATACCTTTACTCATCTCCCAAAATGATCTTACTGTTCCCGTTTTTGATACTGCTTTTTTACATGCAAATACTGCTGTGCAATTTGCTGGATAAGAATATACAAGCATAAAGGTGAGAACCTCTATGCTTGTATACAGTTACGACTATTTATCCCGCTATTTATGGGTAGTAAAAAAATCCCTACCGATTAAAGTTTTACTTTATTTAAAAGAGATTCAATAACTGCAATTGCTTCTTTTGAACCACCACATTCTAAAAAGCTATCATTAAGTTTTCTTATACCATGTTTATACTTTTCATTTGAAAGAACATCTGTTACGGCCTCTTTTAAAGTGTGCACATTAACATGTTCTTTCAATAGTCTATGTGCCGCTTCAAGCTCAGTTAATCTTTGCGCTATCATTGGCTGGTCTTTATCATGCGGTATTATTACAAATGGGACATTATAATGAATGGCATCGTGTACGCTATTCATACCGCCATGTGTAATAAAAACATCTGCTTCATTTAATATTTCTGATTGAGGTACGTATGGAGCAATTATAAAATTATCTGGTGCTTTCTTAATTTTAGAGATATCATTTCTATCACCAATTGCCATTACAACTATCCCATCAAAATCTGAAAAAGTATCAATACAAGTATTAAAGAATGGTTCGAGTCCTTCAAGCAGTGTTCCCATTGAAATATAAATAACTTTCTTTTCTTTAAGTGATTCCAGTGGAAACTTTATATTTGTTTTACGCTTTGAAATACTCGGTCCAATAAAAATGTTATTTTCTCCGAACGATTCGTTATTAGGTTGGAAATAGCGACTTGTGTATACGAGACAAACATCACCCTTATTATTCATAAATTGAAGATTATTCTTTGGTTTTACTCCAAATTTATGTTCCATCTGATTTAGTAATTTTTCAGAGATTTCCTCTGGTTGGAATGGCATATCTGCATTTGGATGAAAAGGTAATGTCTTCAAAAATTCTGGCGGAATTAAAAATATAGGTGAGGACACTACACCTGGAACTTGTAAATACTCCTTTACTAACTCTCCTGCGCCAAATATATCATAAATTACGAAATCAAAATTTATACTTTCACATAATTGTTTCGTAATTTCTAATATATATAAAGAAGTTTGAACATGCACATGAAAGAAAGCATTTAACCCAGATGAGGTTTCAGCATCAATAGAAATCTCTTTTAATAAATCCGGATGAATATGTACAGTAGCTCCTAAATCTTCAATTCTATCCTTAAAGTTTGCCGTTGTAATATAATGTACGTTATCCCCTCGTTCAGTAAAAGCTTTTACTAAATTTAATGTAGGGTTTACATGTCCCTCTGCTGGAAAATTAACCACTAAAATATTTAGCACTTATTCCTCACTCCTTACATTTCATTGTTTTAATTAAGCATACTGTTATTTGTACAAGTAATCTTCCCCTAATAGTCCTAATATGCTTGCTACATTATATTGATAAATAATTTTCAGTCATCAACATAAAAAAAAGCATCTACCTATGTAGATGCCTAACCGTGATAAGGAGTGTTCTGTGAGGTTAAAACAAGCGTTTCTGCTTGTCCTATGCTATCAATATATGATTTATTTTATAAAATGTGAATCGTTAATAGAATTATTTTATCCATTTTATATGGTCAAATGGATAAAATACCATTTCTACTTTACCTATTATATTTGATTCATCAATAAGTCCAAGTGTATTCCTACTATCTTTACTATGATTACGATTATCACCTAACACAAATAATTTATGCATAGGAACTTTTATTTCTCTAAAATTGGAAAAACGATTGGATACTTGTGACATATCTAAATGTATATACGACTCATCACGCTTTTTACCGTTAATAAATACCTCATCCTTTTTTAGTTGTATGTTATCCCCCGATAATCCAATAATTCGTTTCACATAGTAAGTAGGCTCGTCTTCTTTTTTTATAATGATAACATCTCCATGATGAAAAGACGATAAACAGACGTTTACCTTATTAACGAGTATATAATCTTTTTCATTCAAAGTAGGTTGCATCGAAATTCCTTCTACCATACAAAATAAAAAGGACTTATTAATAAAAATAACCCCTATTATAATTAATATGTAGCTACATATGTTCCTCCAATATTTTAGAATAAACAGCTTCATATATACCTCATTTCTAATCTATCCCCAGATAAAAACGCCTCTAGTTTACAGGAATGCTAGAGACGTTTCGTACATTTTAATTCTCTTTAGAGGCATCCGTTTTTGGCGCTTCACCAGTTAACCGCTTATTTTTCAAATCAAAATAAGCATCTAAAACTTCTTTTCCAATATCGGAGTTAATGCCCGATTTATCATTTTCAACCCACGGTACTACAACAGAAAATGCTACTTCTGGATCATCATATGGCGCATATCCAGCTAATGTTAAGTTATAACATTCTCTACGATCGCCTTTCGCATTTCGCCCAATTGCATTTTCTCCACCATATACAGTTTGTGCGGTCCCTGTTTTACCAGCTGGTTTATATGGTGCTTTTTGGAACGCTCTTACTCCTGTTCCATCTCCTTCTTGAAATACTTTTCTAAATCCTTCTTTTACTTGATTAATATATTCTTGTTTCATATCGATTCTATTTAAAACAACGGGTTCTATTGATTGTACTACTTTACCAACCTCATTTTTTTGAACGGTTTGTTCTCTAATCTCTTGAACAATTTGTGGTTTCATTCGATATCCTCCATTTGCGATAGTCGAAATATATTGTGCAAGCTGAAGTGGTGTATACGTATCATATTGCCCAATAGAATAATCTAATAAGAAACCAGGCTGATTATCTTTTTTTCCAATTTGCCCTGCAGTTTCATTTGGTAAATCAATACCAGTTTGTACACCTAGTCCAAATTGCCTGAAATAATATCTCATTTTATCAAAATATTCTTGTTTAATATCTAGTGAACTATTTTTCACATAATCCACACCAGCAATTTTTAATGCTATATTAAACATATAAACGTTTGAAGAAACTTGTAACGCTCTTAGATCGTCTATATCACCAAAATTTTTCCAAGACTTCTTTTCCTTAGTTCCTTTAAACTTCATAGGTGCATCATAAAAATGTGTTCCAGGAGTTATTGCATTTGTTTCAAACCCTGTTAACACTGTCGCACCTTTAACCGTTGATCCAAGCTCATATGAACTTGTCAGCGTGCCTAAAGCATAATCTTCTACTTCCATTTTCCCGTCTTTTTCTACAAGCCTTTTCCCAGCCATTGATAATACTTGGCCATTTTTAGGATTCATCATCACTACGAAAGCACGGTCTAACATTGATTCTGATCCTTTATATTGTTTTAATATTTTTTCTATGCTCTCCTCTACTTTTTTTTGCAATTCCATATCTATTGTTAAAGTTAAATTTTTACCGCTTTTTCCTTCCGAAACCGTTTCCGTTCTAATAGTATTTCCTTGTTTATCAGCAATGCTTCTTACTTCTTTTTTTGTACCATGCAGTACATCTTCGTATTGCTGTTCGATATAACTTTTACCGACCCTATCATTTCGGCTATAATCACGCACTAAATAATAATCTAATCGTTCACGTGGCAATCCTTCATCAGCGTTTGAAACGTTACCAAGAACAGAACGGAATAGACCATCATTTACATAGATTCTCTCCCAATCAACTGATGCGTCTACTCCTGGAAGGTTCGCTAAATTTTCACTAATCACCGCATATTCCTGTTCACTAACGTCCTTTTTAATAATTTGAGGTGCCATTTGAAAACCTGAGGTCATTTTACTTTTAATAGCTAACACTTCTATATCTTTAGCCGTTAGTTCTTGAAGATTTTTATCTGTAACGCGTTTCCTTTTTAAATCTTCTATTTTTTTGTCTAGCTCTTTTCCGGTAATATCCTTATCTCGGAACTTATCTATTTCTTTTTTTGATACTAAGTCTTGAGCAAGTTCTGGATTTAATTGCATCCAAAAGTCTTTCTTATCAGTCTCAGTTAACTTATCTATATCTTCTTGTGGCATTTCAATAATATCTGCAAGTTGTCTTGCTGATTTTAATATTTCTTCTTGTTTTACACCTTTCACCTTTGTATATGTAATCGTACGTAAAGACTTATTATCAACTACTGGATTTCCTTCACGATCAAATATTTTCCCACGTGGTACAGAAAGGCCCACGGTTGCATTTTCTCTCTTCTCTAATTCATTTTTATATGTTTCTCCATCAAAAATTTGCACTTTCCCTAATTGAATAATAATGCCAGAAAATAATAAAAATACACAAAGGAATAAAATATTTAACCGGAGAGGTACTACTCTACCACTTTTCTTCTCTTGCTTTTTCACTTTGTCATAATCTCCTCCTTACAATATTTCAAATAATAATCACATTTCTATATTAAAAGTAATGTACAATTTCTATACATTGCTTTGTACAAATATTAATAT
>NZ_WEII01000134.1:0-9839 GCF_009183805.1 Bacillus sp. B2-WWTP-C-10-Post-4
TTGCTCCATAGTCTTATAAAGCTTTTGTAGGTAACGCCAACGAGTAATAAAGAAATATAAAACTTGTATACATATAAATGAAATTAAAATAAAAATCGAGCTATTTAAAATAGAAAAACTAACTAATTGTTGCAGTGCCGTATACGCTACTACAGTATGAATCACCGCAACAGCAATCGGTAAGAAGAACATTAATAATAACTGTCTCGTTACAACTTTTTTTAACTCTTGTTTACTTAATCCCATTTTCGAAATCATTTTATATTGTTGTTGATCACGGTCCAAATCAGTGTATAATCGGAAATAAATAAAACTAGCAGCAAATGTAAAGAAAACGATTCCGACTAAAACACTTGCCATAAGTAATAAACCATTTTTTTGCTTTGCCTCCAACAAGTTTAATGTTAAAGCTCCAAAGTAGAAATCACTGTCCCTAAGATCTTTATCGAATATACTCTTTAATTGATTTGAAATCTCTTTCGTTCTTATCCAATCATCTACAACAAATCCGTAAGTACGATGTTGAATATCTTTATCCTCTGGATTACTCGTCAGAGGAATTTCATCATACACATGATCTTGAACAGCAATATAAATACTACTAGAATCATGTGGTAAAACTAAATTCTCTACAGTTTTCTTCACACGAAATGTCTTTGTCCAATCTCCTTGAATGACTTCAATATTTTTTTTATAGTCACCATTTTTAAATTCTTGCTTTTGTGACACCCTCCCAGGGATTAGTAAAATTTCATCTTCTTTTTCAATCGTTTCATGTTGGTACCCGAGTGCTCTCGTAAGTTCGTTATATTCACTTAATTTCAATACATTTACGTTACTTTCTGTAAATTTACTTGAAGATGAAGCCATTCGATACGGAATATTTGCATCCAAGAGGTGTTTTTTTATAATAGAGAGATGTTTATCTACCAATTTGTTGTTTTCAGAGCTTTCATACAGAAATGTATATGGGTTTGTCATCCACACTAAATTTCTATTACCAATAGCAGCTGTTGTACCAATAGCTGTAAATGCAACTGCTGAAATAATAGATACAATAAAAAACATCGTTGCATTATCTTTCATACGGTAAATTAATTCAGAAAACGTTAATATATTTGTTCTTTTTAAAAAGAAAGATTCTCTCCTTTTAGCAAGATGTAATATATAAACGCTACACTGTGTATATAAAAAGTACGTTCCTACAATTACTAGTAGGACACCCATTCCGAGCGTAGTAAAACTGGAACTTGAAATAAAGCCAAATACTGAGAAATATCCATATCCTATACTAATTAAAGAAAGCAGTGATAATAAAATTGAAGATTTCGGTTCAGGTTTTGGTTTTTCCTCTGCTCGAATAAGTTCCACAAGTTCCGTTATTTTTACCATTTTAAATGTAAATAGTGAAACAATGAAAAATAAGAAAAGAAAAGTGATAACTGTTAATAATACAGCCTTCACTGGTGTATAAAAAGGCAAACCATTATTAATCATTAATACACTTGCGCTTATCAATAAGACTAGTTTAGAAAATATGAGTCCAATGAAAATCCCTATACAAATTGAACCAAGTCCAATCAACATATTTTCAATTAATAATAATTTCTTAAACTGTCTCATTGACATACCTTGCATCATTAATATGCCAAATTCTTTCTTACGAGTTTTTAAAAATGAACTAACTGAATATAGAATAAAGAAAAATGAAAATACAAAAATCAAACCTTGCGAAATTGTAAATCCCATCGTACCATATGCACTCATTGTTGCACTTGTTGATTTTAATTCCCCTTGTAAATCAGGATGAAATAATAAAAGAGCATACGTAAAGAAAACCATAATAGAAAATGTACTACTTAAAAAATGGGCAGCATATGTACGCTTATTACGAAAAATATTATTAAATGCGAACTGACGAAAAGTCATGCCTTTTCCCTCCTAACAAAGAAAGAACATCCATAATCTTTTGATAAAAGGCTTGTCTGCTTTCACCACAATAAATTTCGTTATATAGTTGACCATCTTTAATAAATACTACTCTACTGCAAAAACTCGCAGCATACGGATCATGTGTAACTAACATCATCGTTGCTTTTTCTTCTTTATTAAGAATATCAAGCATCTCCATTACATCATTTGAAGATTTAGAGTCCAAGTTCCCTGTTGGTTCATCTGCAAGTAATAATTGCGGCTTATGAACGATCGCACGAGCGATTGCTGTTCTTTGAGCTTGTCCCCCTGATATTTCAAACGTTCTTTTATTCAATATATCTGTAATATTTAACTTCTCTGCAATCTCTTCCAATCGCTTGTTCATTTCTTGCACGGAAACACCATCTAAAGTCATCGGCAATACGATGTTTTCTTTTACAGTAAGTGTGCTAAGAAGATTAAATGATTGAAAAACAAATCCTAATTGTTTTCTGCGGAATAACGCTAATTCTTCTGATGATAATTGAAAAGGATTTGTGCCATTAATAAATATTTCTCCCGATGATGGAGAATCAATAGTAGATACCATATTCAATAACGTTGTTTTTCCGCTACCTGATGGACCCATAATTCCTACAAATTCACCTTCTTGAATTGATAAATCAATATCTACTAATGCTTTATAAGGTACTTTCCCTTTATATACTTTACTAATACTTTTTGCATGTAAAATTTCCATGTATATTCTCCCTTCATTTCCACTGCTCACTATAAAGTGTAAATGAATTGTCTTACAGCTCATATTGATTCATCTTTCATTTACCTTACACGCTTGTAAGATTTCTGAAAAAACTGACAACATAATTATTTCAAACTAAAATTAACGCATAACTATCTTATAATAATTGTATAGTAGTAGGAAATATAATGTATAATAAATCTTTATTATATAAATGAGAAAAGACCGATTGCTATCGGTCTTTTACTACCAAACGTTATATTTTTATCCACTCAGATTTTCTCAATATATAATGATTATATATTTGATTTTCTATCCTCTGTTGGCTCTTATAAATAAACCCGCATTTTTCAATAACTTTATTTGATGCTACATTGTTAATTAAAGCAATTGCGTTAAGGACATTTAAATTTGTTTCTTTAAACAAATAGTCAATTAAACCTTTAGTCGCTTTTGTAGCATAGCCATGATTTTGATATTCATTTGAGATAGCATACATTATCTCTCTGTTTGGTGAAGGGAGTTCTTCTTTCATACCTGTGCAGCACCATCCAATGAGTTCATTTGTAGCTTTCTTAAATATTCCTAGCTTTAACGTATGATTATCTATGTTATTCGTAGTTTTCACTGCATCAAGAAATGCTTTGTTTGCTGGTATTTCATAATCTGCAATCCAATCCACCCTTTGTTCTTTCGTTGATTTCCAGTCTGGTAAAAATTTTGCTATTTCCGGTTGATTTGCTATTTTATAAATACTCTCTGCATCTTTGACCGTAAATTCTTGCAAGTATATATCTCCACAATCTATTTTAAATAACTTAGTGAATCTCTCTTCTCCCATGTTAATCCCCCTTACTTACGTTATAGCTCTTTAATCTGCTTCGTAAGTTCCATAAACCGTTCATCCAGTGCTTTATATTCTTTGTCTTTAGAAGTTAAAAAGCTTAATTTCCCTAATACTTCTTGTCTCTCTGTTTCTAACGTTAAACGTAGCTCTTCAATATCATCTCTTGTTTTAGTAGGTTCTTCTAGCTGCTTTTGTATCGTATTGTTTGAAAACACGAGTTTTGTGTTAGTTGTTTTCTCCAGAAAATATCGATCGTGAGATACAATTACTAATGTTCCGTTATACTCAGCTAATGTATTTTCAAGTTGTTCACGTGAAGGTAGATCCAAGTGATTCGTCGGTTCGTCTAAAATGAGTACATCTTTTTCATCTAAAATATAAGCCATTAGCTTACATTTTACTCTTTCTCCCATACTCATATGCTCAATCGGCTCTTTCCATTGAGACGCTTGGAATCCTAAATGTTTCATTAAATTTTGGACTTTTCCTCTTTCTTCAAACGTCTCTTTAAAAAATAAATTTTCTGGTGTTTTATCAAGCGGTAAATCAAAAACTTCTTGTGTTAAATAGCCGATGTTTGCAGATGGTGAAATCCATATTTCTCCTTCAGCAGTTTCCGTTCCCATAATCATCTTAAGTAATGTTGTTTTCCCACTACCGTTTGGTCCAACAATCGCAACTTTCTCACCGTGCTGAATTGTAAAATTAACGTTTTCAAATAATACTTTCCCATGAAAGTCTTTTTTTAATTGCTTCACTTCTAAAAAGCGTTTTCCTACTTTTTTGTTCGCTTGAATAGAAAACTCAACTGAATACTCTTCTTTCACACGTTCTACTTTCGTTTTCTCCAGCTCTTTTTCGAGTCGTTTTCGTTTTGACTTCACTTGTGCATCCATTCGCTTCGCTTTTACACGATAGAATTCTTTCACACCTTCTTGTTTTGTAGACTGCGCGTGTGCCTTTTGTGACCATGAACTCAATTCTTTTATATGTGTTTCTACTTGTTCTATCTTTTTTTGCTGCTTTTCATATTCACGCTGCTGCGTCTTTCTTTTATGCTCACGTGCTTTCATGTAGCTCGTATAATTACCACTATGCTCAATTAATTTTTTGTCCTCAATTGACCATATTTTTGTTGCGACAACATCTAAAAAATATCGATCATGTGATACAACGATAACTGTACCTTTCATGTTTTTTATTTGTTTAATGAGAAATCCCGTACTGATCTCATCTAAATGATTTGTCGGTTCGTCTAATATTAAGACATTAGGATTTTCAGCAAATCCTTTTGCTAATCGAATTTTCAGCTTTTCACCACCACTTAAAGTATGAAAATCGTTCGTTGGCACGCCCCATTTCGCAAGAAGTTCTGCTTCTTTTGCAATTACATCATTATTAATAAAAGATTCTATTTCTTGCTCAACATATGCGGTTGTCATATTCATTTGCTGCCATTCAACAATCCCTTTTGAAGGCTCAATCTTTCCATTTATTAATTGAAGTAACGTTGATTTACCAGCACCGTTTTTACCAATTAATCCGATAACATCCCCTTGTTTTACTGTCACATTCATTTTCTCTAACAACATATTTTCTTTTATTTCAACATAAACATCATTTAATTTTAATAGTTCTTTCATAATACCGATCCCTTTCATTAAGGGAGAATAAAAAAATCCTCCCAAATAAATTTGGCAGGATTAGTCGTTAAAATATTTACACCCAAATAAGCTATTACGTAACATAAATAGCAATACCGTTCTATGGAAATTGGGCAGACTAATCCTATTTTTTAGAAATTGAAATTTATTGAATTTCAACATTTAAAAATAAGATTAGTTAATCATCGTCCACCCATCATTCCTTTCTGTCATTAATAACCATAATTGTACCATGATAATATTGTATGCGTAAATATTATTATTTGTACTTCAAAAGCAATTATTTTTCTTCAAGTTTATTTTTACAATTTCATGTGCTCATATCTTTAATTTTTACTAATTTGTATCATTTATTCATATGAAAACTTTTTAAAAAATACAAAACAAGGCTAAAAAACTTATCTCCAACGTTCTTTAGCCTTGATCACTTTTTACACATTAAAAAATATTACTCGTACTACCGTACCTTTATCAACTTCTGAATGGATTTCTACACTATGTCCTAATTGCTTCGTAATTTCATATACGAGATATAGCCCCATTCCTGTTGATTCTTTAAAATCTCTACCGTTTTCTCCTGTAAAGAAAGGTTTGAAGACTCTTGGTAAATCTTGCTTCGGTATACCTACGCCATTATCAGCAATTTCAAGTATAACGGTATTACCTTCCTTACAAGCTTTCACTTTAATCTTTTCTCTACTACCTGATGAATATTTAATCGCATTCGATAGTATTTGCCCAATTAAAAATTGTAACCATTTCGCATCACTTTCTACAGTAATGTCCTTATCAATTTCAAGCTCTGGATATACAAAATTCCGGATAAAGAACCGTTTATGCTCATGTACCGAATCATTCACTATTTTATGTAGTTGTACTCTTTCTACATAAAAATCTTGTGTAAATGCTTCTAAACGTGCGACATACAGAGCCATTTCTAATCCCTTTTTTAATCGATCAGTTTCCTCATTTATACTTTCAAAACGTGAATCTACTTCATCCTGTGTAATTAATTCTATTACAGATAAAGGTGTTTTCATTTGATGAATCCACTGATTCATAAAGGTTAAATGGTCATTATTTTTTCTCTCTTGCATTTGCAGCTGATTTTGATAATGTCGATATTGCACCTCAAGTAGTTCTTGAAGAGCAGCCGATACAGCTGCAAAATCAGATTTTTGAACAGATTCATCCAAAGATTGCATCGGGTTTGCTAAGCGCTCATAAAAAGAACGATGTGTAAAATAACGAAACACTAAATAACTTCCCATAAAGAAAATACCTAGAAACATTGCATATAACGCCGTTGTAATATGATTATGCCCATCAAACCAATATACGAGAAATATAGCTAGTAGTTGAATTATAGTAAAGCAAATAAGTGGTATATGATCACGTATAAATAATCTTATCATTTTTCTATACCAGTATCCCAAGTAATATGCAATCTATATCCAACACTACGAATCGTTTCAATCGCACCTTCTATATGTAACGTTTGTAACTTTTTACGCACACGTGTTGTATTTACACTTAATGTATTATCATCAACATAAGATTCACTATCCCATAATTTATTAAGTAACACTTCTCTACTCACAACACGCGGATAATTTTTCATTAATGTCTCTAATAAAATAGCTTCGTTTCTCGTTATATCAATCTCTTCGTTTCTAAGTTTCAATACAAGTCTTTCAGGATATAAACAAAGGCCTTGTTGCTCAATCATTCGCTCTTCTAGTTTCGGTGCATAATCTCCATATGCACGTCTTAAATGACTACGAATTTTCGCCACTACAACTTCATAATGAAAAGGCTTCGGAATAAAATCATCGCCACCATTTTCTAACGCCATAACTTGATCCATCGTACCTTCACGAGCCGAAATGAATAATATCGGACATGTAGAAACACCGCGAATTTGACGACACCAAAAGTACCCATCAAAACTCGGTAAATTAATATCTAATAAAACTAACTCTGGTTGTTCATCTAAAAAAATGTCTAATACATTTTGAAAGTCCGATACAATAACTCCTTGATAACCATATTTCGCAACATGTGTTGATAATAGTTCTGCAATTTTCATATCGTCTTCTACAATCATAATTTTGACCATTATTGAACTCCTTTTTAATCCACAATCTCAAATATATTTATATAAAATAAATACTACCTCTTTTCACAAAATCCGTAAATTAAAAAAGGATGCTTTTATACAAAAGCATCCTTTTTCGTCCCTTATCTATTTAATATGAAATTTACTAAAAGTAAATCCTAGTTTCTCCACATAATCCATCCCTAATTCCATACGCGCCGTTTTCAACGGATCCACAACTTGGCAAACTTTTAAATTACCTGCTGCCGATAATAAAAGAGTTGCATCAGCTTTAGACATTGCTAATTCTTCATGTAAAAATGTCACCATATTATGTACAGCACGACTTGCTGCATCATCTAACAATTTCTCTGAAGCAATCGTCATCATTTTTTCTTTTTGAATAGCCATTGGTAACGGCCATTTCTTTTCTTTTATAATTTGAACTGTTACCGTTACCTCACCAGCAACCTCTACACCACTAACACCAATTTCACCATCACCCATTGCTGCGTGTAAATCACCTAACGCTAATAGTGCTCCTGGGACATTAACTGGTAGTAGTAATGTTGTTCCTTCTTTAATTTCTTTACAGTCCATATTCCCGCCGTGATCATGCGGTGTGCCACATGAAATGCTCTCTTCTTTCGGTGCAGTACCAATTACCCCAATCATTGGATTAATCGGGATTTGTAGTTCACTTGAAAACAAAACATGTTCATTATGTATTGGGACAATTTTCACTGTATTTTCATTTAACTCATCCCCTATTACACCAAGGTTTGCACCTGTAGTTAAAACGCCCTGCTCTGCAATTTTAATCTTTTCAATCGTTACGGCTAATATATCGCCAGGTTCTGCTCCTTTAACATATACAGGTCCAGTCGCTGGATTAATTCGATTCCAATCTAATTCTTGAAACACAACATCTTCAGAATCGATTTGATTTTCAAAGCAATCATATGTTTCAAATACAAGACTGCTCCCAATTTCCACTTCCATACAAGGCTTATTTTCTGGTGACATTGAGTAAATGATATGGTCTTTATGAATTCGATACATAATACCTCTCCCTTTTATATTTATCTACTATTACTAATTAGCTCTTTTTATACAAGCTCCTCTTAAAATTAAATGTTATTTTTATGTAAAAAAGCACGCAGATTGTTTTATAACATACACTCTTTACTATAACAGAAAGGTTGTATCACTATGCCCCTTATTCCATACAACGAAAGTGATGTTGATTTACTAGCTCGTTTAATTCGTGCTGAAGCTGAAGGCGAAGGCCGCCAAGGTGAGGAGTTAGTTGGATGCGTTGTAGTAAACCGTGTATTTTGTGATTGCTTAGATTTTAAACAACTCCGTACCGTACGAGACGCTGTATATCAAAGCCCCGGCGGATTTGAAGCAGTACAATATGGATATTTTTATCAACGTGCTCGTGAATCAGAAAAAGAAATCGCACGAAAAGTTTTACAAGGTGAATGGCGCTGGCCTGCACGATGGGCTCTTTGGTATTTCCGTCCAGTTGGAGCTTGTCCACCTGAATGGTATAATCAGCCATTTGTAGGACAGTTTAAAAGCCATTGTTTTTATGAACCAAGTGGTGATGAATGTCCAAAAATGTATTCACGATAGTAAAAAAGAAAACACCGAAAGTACCTGCTTTTATATATACTTTCGGTGTTTTCTTTTCATTCAAGTAATCTAATAGTAAGATAAAATATTTAACTCCTATAACATTTTATTAATCGAATATTCAACATGTACTGAAGTTTCTTAGACTAATAGAAACCAAATGGTATATAAGAGGTTATCACTAAATAACAACTTTTAGTTTTAATGTATATATTTGTTTATAAAAAAATGATAAACTAATTTACGCATTGGAAAAATTTTATAATGATAAAAAGGGGATCACTATGAAATTACTACGTTTATTTCTCATTCTAACTCTTGTTGTATTATTAAGCGCATGTGGTAATACAGCAGTAAAAGTCACCAAGGTTCAAAAAAACGGCGAAACAACTTTAAACATTGGCTCCCTGAAAGGGTATTACGATGTACAAACGATCAAAACTGAACAAGGAAATGTACAATTTCCTTTTGATGCAACCGTTGAAGAGGGTACAATTTTATTACAAATCACTAAAGACGATAAGGTCATTTACGAAGAAGAAGTCACTTCTCAAAAAGAAGGTTTACTTTCTTTTGAAGCACCAAAATCTGGATCTTATAATTTAATTGTACGCGTAAAGAACGAAAAAGAAAAAGCAAAAGGTATACAAATACATACAAAACTATAAAAAAACGGCAAGCGAATTCTAGCTTGCCGTTTTTATTTCTAACTCAATTTTCATAATATATACTTATCGATTAAACGAATTGTTTTGTGTATACTTCATCTTTATTTACATTCTATATTTAGACATTATTCTTAAAAAATCTTCTAAAATAAAAATTAAGTTATGATTTCCGGAATTTTAGTTTAATTACCTAAAAAAATTCTTTATCGCTTCTAATTGAATTTTGTGACTACACTCATCACAACAA
>NZ_WEII01000135.1:0-9702 GCF_009183805.1 Bacillus sp. B2-WWTP-C-10-Post-4
AATAATATTCCGGAGAATATATTACATACAGCTTATGAAGCTAAAATGATTTTCTCTGGAGATAATTCGCCATCTATAAAAATAAAAGGAACGAAACTTCAATATTTACTTGTAATGCTTCATCTTGGATCAGTAAAGATTTAGTCTTATTGTTTAATGAAAACGATAAATCTTTAAAAGAATACTTTGCCAGCAGCAGATACTCAAAAGAAATTACTTATGAAGAGTTTTTTATCTGGTGGTATCACTTTTTCTATACAAAAGTAACTGAAGAATTAATAAAACAAGGTGTAATTATAACAAGCACAAAAAAATCAAACGTACATAATCCATTAATAACTTTAAATTAAAGTGCTAATACACTTTTACAAATGTAGCAGCTAAATCGATAAATAATTATTAGTAAATAGAGGATAATCTGAAATCAAAACCTAACATTAAGAAAATGAAATGTTTAAAGGGGAGAAGAGCCTTGCAAAAGAAATTTATCAATCCAGAAACGATGCCACCAACTTTTGGATACTCGCATGTAGTCGAAGTTACAAACGCTAAACGAACAATTTACATATCTGGACAAGTAGCGATTAACACTGACGGTCAAATAGTTGGAATTGACGATTTAGCTACACAAACGCGACAAGTATTCGAAAATATTAAAAGTGCATTGGAAACTTCGGAATTAAAATTTAATGATGTAGTCAAATTAACATTTTTCTTAACAGATATTTCTCAAATGGCCATTGTGAGAAATATTCGAGATCAATACATTGACACTAATAATCCACCAGCAAGTTCAGCTGTAGAAGTTAGAAAGTTAATTAACGATAACTTATTAATTGAAATCGAAGCAATCGCTGTAGCAAACTAGTTATAAAAAAATATTCGTCATCATAATACAATTCGTTTAAAATGAACAGATTAAACGAATTGTATTTTTATTATTTAAAATCTAATTTATATCCGAAAATATTATTATCAATAGCTAATAAAGCGAATAAATACATAACCAATCACACATTACTAATTCGGTGGAAAAGGGGATCATAATAAACGCAACTAAAACTTAGTAAGTTTATTACTTTTTTACAGTTAACATAATATATATTATAGGCAGTTATAGAAACAAAGCAATACCAGGTATCAAAACCCAAGTAAACTATACTTAATGAGACGAAACAGAGATTTTTAGTGAGATTCACATGAAATCTTATCTAAACAAATTTCTTCAGTTTTTATCGTTTTTATTTGTTATAAATTCATCACAGCAAATCTTAATCAATAATCACTTAAGATTTAACGAATTAAAAACATTTTTGATTGGTAAGAAATTTTTATACAGAAAAATTATTTCTATACAAAATATAAATTAGTAATTTTATTTTATGTTTTACTTAATGAATTTATTGCTATTTGCACATGTTTTACAACTTTACATTATTTGTTGTTATTTCTGTTATTTAGGCTTGACTTTCATTACACTCATTGTTTTTTATTCTAGTTAACATAACGCTTATTTTTAACATAAAAAAATCCTCCTCACCTTCAGGAAGATTTTTTGTTTGCTATTATTTTATTTATATCCTCTAGTAACAATCCCAATTGTAAATGACATTGGAAAAATCTAGATTTAACAGCTCTTCCTTACGTATAAAGAAATTAGCAACCCCAGAATCGCCCCACATAATATTTAATGAATCGTCTGTATCGATTTGCAGTAATAATATATCATGTTGTTGGTATTTTTCTTCCCATTCTCTCGGATCTGTCTGTGTGAAAAATGGATAACCACCAATTTTATGTCCTTGATCTTTACATAAATCATCATACAGTTCGCCTAATTCTGTATTATTTTCTTCATCAACAATTTCTTCCCAATCAATTTTATCACTAAAAATCATTTCAAATCGATAATCTCTTGGTGTTACTGGCTGATATGCCAACTCAAACTTTAGTTTTGCTGCTTCGGGTATGATAAAATTCTCTAAATCTAAAGTGTTTAAATAACTAAAATCAGTAATCACCTTAGTTAAATCCGCTGTGATTGTAGAATGATAAACAATCCGAAAGTCTTTTTGGCTTGTGGGATGATCAAAATCTGCTCCAAAAAGATCTTCTTCAGCACTTATGAAAAACTGTAACATTCCATGTTGAGGCATATGTTCAATGTTAGGTATTTCTTTAAGGTTTAACTGCGCAAGTAGCATCATAGGTTGTCCGTTTGAGTCTTTAGGATGCTCTTGATCTATAGGTAAATACGGATATCCACCAAATTTACTTTCAAAAAGCGTTGTCTCTGCTTGCGTTCCAGACACTTTAATATACGGTTTCACACTTTCTTCTAAAATACTACGATACTGTTCTAGTTCTTTCGGAATTTGAAGTTGATACGTATTCTTCACTACATTTGCCTCCCTTTAGTAATGAATTGAAAATGCCTAACTTAATTATATAGTAAGCGATAGCTTAATTGGAAATCGTTAAAAATCCATTTTCACCCTCATTTTTTGCGCGCTTGGCGGACAAAGTAAATTATGCTCTAAAACCTTTTTATTAATAGTTCGAATTAATTCCGCTGCTTCTGTAGTATTTGTATTTTCTTTTAGTCTTTCTTTTAAATCGTCAATTTCTTTTGAAAGCTCAATCCACCTAGGCAAAACATGATTATTTGCTAAAGTTCTATAAAGTTGCTTTTCAGGATTGTAAGAAAGATCTTTATCGAGATTAAGAGGTTTACCTTTACCAGGTAAATTATTAAATGACCCTTTCTTTTCTGCCTCTTTAACGATAGAACTAATATGATCCTCATACGTATAGGACCAAACTTTTTCATCTTTTACTAAAATCTCTTGCTTTTTTAGTTTTTTATCTAGTTCTTCTTGATTCATAGCTTTTCTCTCCTTTTTATTTTTAGTGTCGTTTTTGTAAATTCCAATGCCCTTAATCATTCGAATAGCTTTTCTCGCCACCACACGCTATCATGATCGCCTTGAAACTCTTCATAAGTAATGTGGTATTTCTTTTCTTTTAAAGCTTTATACAGACGTCTATTAGCCGTTAAAAGAGGTCTGTTTTCAAGTTCTCCTACTGCTATGTAAGAATAGAGATGAGTCGCATTAGAATCTATTGATTAAATTTGATTTTCAATCCAAGGAATATCGTTTTCAAAAGTTAGTTCTTCTAGCTGATTAACATGATCTACAGCAATACATGGCGGTATTCCATTTTCGTAAATTAAATAATTGAGTGTTTTTGCGATTGAAGATTACTTAATGCATGGATTTTTATTAAAGACAATGAAATGTTCTTGAAGATGTGAAGTTTAAGAATAATTATGAGGTAGATCAAGATGTTTTGCCCTTGCTGCAATGTGGCAGTAAGGATATTTAATTTTGATAGAATAATATAAGAGCCTTGCTACACTTTTGTAATAAGACTCTTTAAATGAGTTATTTACTAGAATAAGTATCTATTGCTTGAATAGAAAGTTCCAACGATTTTATTCTTCTTTCTAAAAGCGTTCTTTGAGGACTCCCAAGCTTCGACTTAACGTAAATCTTTTCAATTGATGGAAGCAAACCAATCAGAACATTACGAGCTTCTGCTAAATCTTCCTGAGTATAATGATGAGTTTCTTGCTTCCAAACACTTTCTAACATAGCTAAGCCGATACTAGCTGCTTTGAGTCTTTTTTTCACTAAAGTAGTATTTGATCCTTTGTGAGTCATCTGTGATAAGGCATTTTCAAGTTTACTAATTGTTGACTGTAAAGATTTTATTGATTCTACTTTATCTATATTTGATACGTTTTTCATGTTAATGTTATCCCTTCTACGTTGCTAACTTGTTTTGTTTAATGTTTAATGAAATCCTTAAAAGCTTGATTTCACTCGAAATATTTTAACATAAATAACTAACTGTATTCGAGTTGGACAATAACTTAAAGTAAAACAGCTATTCCTCTCTCCTCCCCTGCATCATTCTATTATATGTACTTCTTTCTTCTCATTAGAATTCCTATATAAACTAGTTGTTAATATTGAATGTTTTATGAACAAAAAAACGTACAAGTAATGTAACCTGTACGTTTTCGCTTTTATTCAGTAAGGTAATAAAGTAATAGCTTTCTGGTCTTCTCATAACTTATGAAATCTCTATACAAAATGGGATAATTCACAATTTCTGTTTCTAGAAAACGATATTGCGGAAACCACTCGAAAAACGATTTTCTTAACCACTTTATTTGTTGAAACGTAATGTTCTGTTCGTTTCCATTTAGTACAGAATTTAAAGTAGCTGCTGTATGCATCCAATAATGATTAAAATCAGCGTTTATACAGTCATCTTCGGTAAATTTACTTTTTAAGTCTCGCTGCAATTTTGCTGTAGCACGATAAGGAAACGGTTTATGAAGTGGAATATGCATTTTCTGCAATTCCTTAAAAATAATTTGTTTTCCTAACTTCAACTTTCTCCTCCTTTATTTCTCTATCCAATTTAATAAGTTTTCATAATGATATTGAGCATCGATATACCCAAGATTATATAGATTAACGAGCTTTTCCTTATTTCTTTCTATTCCGCTTATAGGAAGCTGTACACTTGGTTGAATTACATAAAAATTATCTTTTTGTTCTTCTCGATTCATATAAGATATCGTCTCATTATAAAAACGATAATGGTCTACTAAATTTTCTGCGATTTTCGGATATTTTCTATATAGAATTTTAGCTAGACCAGAAAATTTATTTCGCTGCTTCTCGTATCCTTCTGGCTTTGTCATAATTACAACGTTCTTTTCATAACCATCAGTTTGAGCTTTTAAAACTGGTATAGGATCTATAATTCCTCCATCTAGTAATTTTCGATTATCATATTCTACAGCTGGTGCTATAAACGGCACAGAGCTGGATGCACGGATGATTTTTAAAATATCATTTCCATGTTCTGTTTTATTATAATAAACAGCTTGTCCTGATTCGCAATCAGTCGTCCCTATAACAAATTGTTCATTACAGTTTAAGAAAGTTTGAAAATCAAATGGAACAATTTTATTAGGTACTTCATCAAATAAAAAGTCCATTCCAAATAATTCACGTTTTCGAATTAAATTTCGATAAGATATATACCTGTAATCTGATACTAGCTCTGTATTTACCTTCTTATTTCTCCCTTGTTGACGCGACAAATAGGTTGCTCCCATACAGGCTCCAGCTGATACGCCGACTACATATGGAAAGAATAAGTTCTTTTCCATGAAATATTCGAGTACACCTGCAGTATATAAACCTTTCATTCCTCCGCCCTCTAATACTAAACCGACATTCTTCATTCTATATCCCTCTGCTTCTTTTTTCTTAATTTCATATTAGCATAAGATTTTAAGGTGAGGTTATATAAACTAATCACAACAATAACCAGAAACTACTAAAGTAATGTGATAATATCTTTGTGAGTAACATGTTACAATATAAGTAATTCATTCCACATATATTAAAGGAGGAATTTAATATGGGTTTATTTAGCGGTATTTTAGGAAATGCATCAAATACGAGTTCTGAAAGTGTAGAACGTGATTTAGAGAAGATTATGCTAGACGATGAAAAAGTAGAGCATGCTTATAAATTAATTCGTGATCTAATCGTATTTACAAATCGTCGTCTTATATTAGTAGATAAACAAGGAGTAACTGGCAAAAAAACAGAATACCATTCTATTCCTTATAAAAGTATTACACAATATAGCATCGAAACGGCTGGGCATTTTGATTTAGATGCAGAACTTAAAATTTGGGTGTCTAGTATGGAGGAACCAATTACGAAAGAATTTAAAGGTGACGATAGTATTTTAAGCATTCAAAAAGCGCTAGTAACCTTTACGACAAAGTAGTGGTTTTTGTATCTTTATTCATTTTCAAAATTACTAACCCGAGTATTTTGGAAGAACATACATTATTTTTGTATATTTAATCTAAAATAACATAAAAAGGTAAAGCGTATTTTAAATGCTTTACCTTTCTTTTTTGTAATAAACAAGTGTAGTTTTATCATTTAATTTCTTTATTACTTCTGTTCTTTTATACCCCATTTTCTCGTATAGAAAACAATTTCTTTCTTCTTCTAAAATCGTAGCAAGTTCAAAACTTCGTGCTTCTGGAAACATTTCTTCAATTAAAATAAGTACCTTCTGAGCAATTCCTTTCCCTTGATAGATTGGATGAATAAACATTGGACTAATCCAAAATTTATAAGGTAGTTCTTTTGCGGATATACATATCGCTCCAACAAGTTTCGAATCTATTATCACCTTATAAAAATTACTGCTGGGATTATTTATTCTAAAAATAGTTTTTTCAATAGTTTCATTTGCTGGATTTGTTTCATAGTCTTTATATTTATGTAATAAAGAGCTAAATGAGTCTATTTGCATTTGAAATATAACTTCTGCATCAGTTTCTGTCACTTTTTCTAATATAATCTCCATGTTACCAATTTAGACGCTTTCTTAAAGAAGTAATATGAGCGGTATGGTGACGACCATGCCATGCATATAGTCCTATTGCAACAGCAAGTTTTGTTTCACCAGTTTCAGGATGGTTAAATGTCTTTTCTAAATCTTCAATTTCTAGAGAATATAAAAGATTAACCCATCTTTTATGTAATGAATCTAGCATTACTAGTGAAACATCTACCGGTAATTTTGAATCGGGTAACTCTGCCCACTTCTCTTCTTTATATGGCTTAATAGTTGGATTCTTTTCTGTCAGTGCTAATTTAAAACGTATGTAGCTATTCATATGGCTATCAACGACGTGATGAACTACTTGACGTACAGTCCAACCTCCAACGCGATATGGTGTATCTAACTGCTTCTGATCTAAATCTTTAATTGCCCTTGTTAGTTCATTAGGTAAATCTTCAATTTCTTGAATCCATGTATCAATCATTTCTTCAGTTATAGGACGTTTGTATGTAAATTGGCCAATTGGATAACGTAAATCATTCATGAATAAGTCCTCCTTATTATAAGTGTGAAGTATTCCTCCAAATATAGTGTACAAACTTCACATGTTCTCCATTTAATTCTACAGATGTTATATCTGATTCGTTTTGATAAGAAGAAAATCCGCTTTTTTCTAGTACAATTTGTGATGCGAGATTATTAGTCGTTGTTTTAGCATAAACTTCAGTAATTTCATTATTTTTCGCTACATCTAAAATTAATTTTACGGCTGCTGTTGCAACTCCTTTTTTAGTAAATTTTTCTCCGACACGATACCCGAGCGAACTAATTCGAGTTTCCGTATCTATATCTACTAAATTGATTCGCCCTACAATTTCTTTTTCTTCATTACGAATTAAATAAAAATAAGAATCTCCATCTGCCTGTTCTATTAATAAATCGTCTAGTAGTTTTTGGAAATATTCAAATTCAAAATATTTCGAGCCACGATTTGGTACCATTGTTTCAAAAAAAGATTTATTTGTAAGTTCAAACGTAAATAAATCCTTAGCATCTTGTTTCTTTAGTTGCTCTATGTATATTTCCATTCCGTATTCTCCTTCTTGATTTACTAACTGTTATACATTCTTTTTTAATCAATTATATTCCTGCTATTTCTTTCGATTAAGTAATACAGATAGTAGCACTTTCGGATGAAAGAGATGAAATGGACTACGAATTAAATTCATCACTCGTACTAACCGAATATAAACATCAGAATTACTTGCGGATAGTCGATATATTTGCTTCGTATACCATAGTTGAAATTTTTGTTTTGTAGTTAATTCTCTCTTTAGTTGCGGGTGACGTGATATTTCTGTTGTTGTCATATCCCAAGGGGTTTCTATTATAGTAGCTGCCTTTTTATAAAATTGTTGTGTAAATGTTTTATCAAGTTGTTTTCTATCTTGCAAAAGTAATTGCAATTGGTGAGCCTCCATAGCAGCAACTGATACGCCTTGGCCGAAAACGGGATCAAAACGACATTGCGCATCTCCAACAACTAATAATCCTTCTGGTACATTATTCACTAAATCAAATCGCCGGCGTACTTGATAAGGGATTTTGTATGTCTTTATATCAGTAATTCCCTCAGCCTTATTTAAGAAGTCTGTAACATTAGAAATTGATAGATTTTCAGCAAAATCATAAAACTCATCATCTGTTTGTGGTGCTTTCTCATTTGCGTATCCACTAAAAGTAACAAAATAACGATTATCTTCTATCGTTTGAATAAGAACGCCATAAGGGTTATCAGGGAAACTAGGAGACATTAGCATATTACAACAGTCTAACTCCTCATTTTCTTTAAGTTTGAACATTTTCGTTGCGTAAAATAAATCAATACGAACTTTCTCTTCTTGTACTTTAATTTCGTATTCTCGTAGCCACTCTATACTTTTTGAGCCAAATCCACTCGCATCAACTACAAGATCCGCATGAACTTCTTCTTGTGTGTTTGCCTCTAAATATTTAACTTTTACTCCACACACCTTGTTAAGCTTTGCATCTACCAATAACCCTTTAACCAATGTTTCATATTTAATAGTAATATTTGAAATTTGATGTATTCGTTTTTGAATATGCCATTCTAGCAAAGGACGACTTTGTTGAATCATATGTACTTCCCCTATGAACGGTTGTTTCCATAGACCGAATTGATGCCATTTCAAATCACGCGTAAAGTTGTTTATAATACTACCCGCTTCTATTAATTCTTTCGTAATATTAGGAAACAATTCTTCAATTGCGTTTTCCCCACCTTTTAATAACACGTGAGGATGATTACTTTGTGGAACTCTTTTTCTCGAAGACTTTCCATCCCATCTTTCACCAGCTTCTATAATGATTACTTCTTTAAAAGAAGTTGATAATGCTTTTGCTGCAAACTTTCCTGCCATACTTCCACCAATAACGATAGCCTTATTAAACATATTTTCCCCCTTAATAAAAAGAGATCCTGCCTTGTATGAATGAAACAGGATCTTAAACTAATTAACTTCTTTACCATTATACTTAAAATACATCAGTAAATTGCAACATTAAAATTAAAATACCTAATCCCCATACGTAATACGCGAATAATTTTAAGGAGTGACGTTTTAAATATTGAATCATCCATGAAACGGCTATGTATCCAAAAAAGGCTGCTGATAACGTTCCGACAATTAAAGATGTACTAGAAATAGATTCTGCTTTCCCTTGAAAAACGTCTACAAATTGCAAAACGATAGCTCCAACGATGGCTGGTGTCGATAGTAAAAAAGAAAAGTAAGCAGCAGTTTCACGGTCTAATTTTCTCCATAATGCAGCGACAATTGTCATTCCAGAACGGGAAATGGCTGGAAAAATAGCAGCAGCTTGAAATGAACCGATAATTAATGCGTCTTTATATGTTATGTCCTCCATTTTTTTACGACCATTCTTTTGTTTATCTGCCATGTAGAGAAAGAATCCGGTCACTAAAAACTCCCAACCGATCGTGATTCCTGTTTTTGAAATATCTTCAAAGAAATCTTTAAACAATAAACCAATTACAACTGCGGGTATTGTCCCAACGATAAGTAATAACATGAGCTTTGAAAATGGGTTTTTAATTAAATATATAAATTCTTTTTTGTAATAAATAAAAACCGCAAGTAAAGTCCCAATATGCAGCATCGTATCTAAAAATAAGCCAGCCTCATCTAATCGGAACAAATG
>NZ_WEII01000136.1:0-9547 GCF_009183805.1 Bacillus sp. B2-WWTP-C-10-Post-4
ATGTATATATTATCTCTTCCAACTCTAGATTGTTATCATTTTTCACAATCGTCCAAAGAAACATCTCATTCATCGCAAACCAAGCACGTGCTACAATTTCTTTATTTAATTCAGGCTGTGCTAATCCACTTTCTTGAGAGTATGTAATATCCTGCGTAATATTGTTTATAAAGCGTTCCCGTATCTCGTCCCATTTTTGACGTATTTCTTTTGATAATCCAATCGCTTCTTGTACTACTTGTAAAATAGCTCGTTCTTTCTTTGCTAGTTGTAGAAATGCTCTAACTTGATTTTGAATCATTTTATGTGCTTCCTCTTTTGTTTGAGGCGAAAAGGAGCGCTCAGCAATATCATAAAATTGATTCATAACATCTTCCATTAAACTAATTAGGAGATTATCTTTGTTTTTGAAGTATACATATGCTGTTCCGTAACCAGTTTCTGCATGTTTAATAATTTGTGTAATTGTCGTTTTTTGAAATCCATTATTTATAAAAATAGTGTAACCAGAGTGTAATAGTTTCTTCTTGGTTTCTAAGGAGCGGTGTTTTCTTGATGAAAGGGTACTGTTTTTCAAAGAATCACCTCTTTATACTGAAATATCTGAAAATATAACTGTATTGTAAAAGAAATTCATATATAAAGTCAACTGACATAATATCATTGACGTCGTATCAATTGAGGTGATATATTTCAATTAGTTAGAATAAAAAGAAAATTAAGAGAAGGTGACACCATGTATAAAGAACCATTTCAACCGAATTATGAATATGCGCTTGAATGTGATAAACATGATGAACTGAAAGATTTTCAAACTGAATTCTATAAAAAAGAAGGAACGATATATTTAGATGGAAACTCATTAGGACTACTTTCAAAAAGAGCAGAGAAATCGTTACTTACTTTGCTAGATTCATGGAAAGAGTATGGCATTGACGGCTGGACAGAGGGTGAGCATCCTTGGTTTTTTCTCTCGGAGAAATTAGGTGAGTTGACTGCACCTCTTATTGGAGCTTTACCAGAAGAAACTATTGTAACCGGTTCCACGACGACAAATATACACCAAGTGATTGCCACATTTTATGAGCCGAAAGGAATACGTACAAAAATTCTTGCGGATGAATTAACATTCCCGTCAGATATATATGCACTTCAAAGTCAAATTCGTTTAAAAGGATTAGATCCAGATGAACATTTAGTAAGAGTGAAAAGCAGAGATGGTAGAACACTTTCTGAAGAAGATATTATCCATGCGATGGAAGATGATATCGCTTTAATTTTATTACCTTCTGTTTTATATAGAAGTGGTCAAATTCTTGATATGAAACGTTTAACAACGGAAGCTCATAAACGCGGTATTCATATTGGATTTGATTTATGCCATTCAATAGGATCTATTCCACATCATTTCAAAGATTGGGATGTCGATTTTGCTGTTTGGTGCAATTATAAATATTTAAATGCAGGACCGGGTGGCGTTGCAGGAATTTATGTAAATAGTAAACATTTTAATAGACTGCCAGGGTTGTCTGGATGGTTTAGTTCTAGAAAAGATAAGCAGTTTGATATGGAGCATACATTAACAGCTGCCGATCATGCAGGTGCTTATCAAATTGGTACACCGCACGTATTAAGTACAGCACCTTTAATTGGTTCTCTTGAAATGTTTAAAGATGCTGGTATTGAACGTTTACGCGAAAAATCTTTACATATTACAAGATATATGCTGAATTTAATTGATCACGAATTAAAAGATTTCGGATTTACAATTGGAAATCCATTAGAGGATGAAAAACGTGGCGGGCACATATATTTAGAACATGCAGAAGCAGCACGTATTTGTAAAGCGCTAAAAGCAAATGGAGTTATCCCTGATTTCCGAGCACCTAATGGAGTAAGACTGGCGCCGGTCGCTTTTTATAACACATATGAAGAAGTGTGGAAATCTGTACAAATATTAAAGAAAATTATGAAAGAAGAAGAGTATAAACAGTTTGAAAATAAGCGAGAGGTTGTGGCATAAGCATGAAAACATCAGAGTGGATTGATATTTCACAACCGCTAAATAATGATATTGCAACGTGGCCAGGAGACACACCGTTCTCATATGAAGTTTCATGGTCAAAAGAAGAAAGTGGCTCGGTAAATGTAGGAAAGTTAACGATGAGTATTCATACAGGTACTCATATTGATGCACCATTTCATTTTGATAATGATGGAAAGAAAGTATTAGATTTAGATGTTCAAGTTTATGTTGGCCCAGCACGGATTATTGACGTTTCTAATCTTGAAAGCATCGGAAAAAAAGAACTAGAAAGTTTTCACTTAGAAGGTGTAGAACGATTATTATTACGTACATCTTCACATGGGAAAGCTGAAGAATTTCCAGTTGTGATCCCTCATTTACGTGCTGATATAGCGCCGTTTCTTTCAGAAAAAGGAATACGTTTAATTGGAGTAGATGTACCATCAGTTGATCCATTAGATGATAAAGAATTAGCAGCGCATCATCAATTATTTAAACATGGAATTCATATTTTAGAAAATGTCGTACTAGATCATGTAGCAGACGGTGATTATGAATTGATTGCATTACCACTTGCATTAACTGATGCGGATGGAAGTCCAGTTCGAGCCGTTATTAGACCAATATAAGTAGAATGATATAAAAGGGGCGTTTGGCTAATATGAAAGAAAATGAAAAAGTGATTATGGAAAAAGGGATTCATACGGATTTTAAAGAGAATATGACGTATGGGGAGTATTTACAATTAGATAGTTTATTATCTTCTCAAAAAAGATTATCAGACCATCATGATGAAATGTTATTTATCGTTATTCACCAAGCAAGTGAGCTTTGGATGAAGCTCATTTTACATGAGCTAAATGCGGCGATTGAATCTATTAAACAAGATAAATTACAACCAGCTTTTAAAATGTTAGCACGTGTATCAAAAATTCAGTCTCAAATTATTCAATCTTGGGATATTCTTGCGACATTAACACCATCAGAATATATTGAGTTTCGTGATTCACTCGGTCAAGCTTCAGGTTTTCAATCGTATCAATATCGTATGATTGAGTATGCACTTGGCTATAAAACGCCACATGCATTAAAAATTTATGAAAAGGATCCAGAATTACATGCACGACTTCATAAAGCGCTACATGCACCAAGTCTATATGATGTCGCGATTCAAGCATTAGTAAAAGAAGGATTCCCTATTCATAAAGATGTGTTAAACCGTGATATTACGCAGCCTTATGAAGAAGATGCAACAGTAGAAGCAGCATGGTTAGAAGTGTATGCGGATGTGAAAAAATATTGGAATTTATATCAGCTTGCTGAAAAATTGATTGATATTGAAGACTGGCTACAACAATGGCGTTTCCGTCATATGAAAACAGTAGAAAGAATTATTGGACATAAAATGGGTACAGGTGGATCCTCCGGTGTTTCTTATTTAAAGCGAGTACTTGATCAACAATTCTTCCCAGAGCTTTGGAATGTTCGTACGAAATTATAAAAATAAACCTGTCAGTTCATTATAGCTGACAGGTTTATTTTTATTTGAGCACAATTATGTTTAAAATGAAGGAACAAGATATAATAAATGGATTAACTATTTAAATGGAGGTAAAGTTTTTGGATTTCAAGCAACTAGAAAATAAATTCGAAAAGAAAAAAGTGAATACATTTCTTGTTTATCAAAAAGGACAATTAACAACTGAGTATTATAAAACACCCGAATGTGCAAATAACTTATATAAAATAAATTCGATTACAAAAAGTATCGTATCTTTATTAATTGGTATTGCAATTGATAAGGGCTATATAAATGATATACATACACCGATCACAGAGTGGATTGAAAATGTACCTAGGGGAAAACATAATTTAACACTATATCACTTATTAACAATGACTACTGGTGAGGACTGGAAAGAGTTTGGGAATGGAGTAGTATTCCCAAATGACTTTGTAGAATCAGAGAACTGGGTACAGTACATATTAGAAAAGCCAATAATTGAAGAACCTGCTACAAAAATGAATTATAATTCAGGTTCTTCTCATTTACTGAGCTATATTATTCAAGAAGCTACTGGAATGTCGACAGAGCGGTTTGCAAAGAAATATTTATTTAATCCATTAGAAATTAACGAATACGAGTGGCAACAAGATCCGCAGGGTATATATGTCGGCGGCTTCGGTATGAAAATGAAATCTACCGATTTATTAAAATTAGGAAAATTATGTTTGCAAAATGGATATTGGAATGAAAAAGAAATTGTATCAGCGAAGTGGTTAGAAGAGTCAAGTAGGGCGCATTTTGAAACATATGAACATGTCGGCGCATATGGATATCACTGGTGGGTATTACATACCGAAAGATTTCACATACCGTATTGTATATATTTCGCTATGGGATACGGCGGACAATACATCGTTATCATTCCTCAGTTAGAAGTAGTAGCTATTATAAGTAGTCATATGCCAAAACGTGGGCTCGTTCCATTAAAACTATTTATTGAGCATGTACAGGGAATTTCTAATTATATATAAGAAAAGGAGTGAATGTATGAAGGATGAAAAAATTTTATCTTTATTTAGATTCTGTTTAAGTCTTCTAGTATGTAGCGCCATTATTACGCAATTCATAATCAGGGCACAAGTGAAACCGTTCAATCCAGTTAACTTTTTTAGTTTCTTTACTATCGAAAGTAACATTTTAGTTGCATGTATTCTCCTTTTAAGCAGTATCGGAACAGCTACATTTGGTCGCTCAGAACAGTTTAGTATACTTCGTGGTGCGGCAACGGTATACATACTTACGACAGGACTCGTTTATTTTTTGTTACTAAGAGGGTTAGAAGAGTCACTTCAAACGGCAATACCATGGGTAAATACTGTGCTACATTATATCATGCCGATTGCAATGCTTTTAGATTGGATTTTAAATCCACCTATTAAGAAAATCACTTGGAAACAATCTGCAAGTTGGCTCTTATGCCCGTGTTTTTACGTTGTATATAGCTTAATACGTGGCCCAATCGTGAATTGGTATCCATATCCGTTTTTAGATCCAAGAATAGGTGGGTATGGTAAAGTACTTTTATACAGTATAGGGATAGCAGTTGTAATTGGCTCTATTTGTATATTGGTAAGATTTTTAGGGAATCGAAACTTTAGGGAAAAATTTTAGAAATGCAAGAACCCCCACTGTGTCTGTTTTAACAGTGGGGGTTTCACTTTATCTACTCGTCTTCTGAAACGACAACTTTATAAATTTCTCCGTCTTCGTTTCAAATTCTACATCAACAAAAACACCGTATTCTTTTCCGTTCTCACGTAACCACAATTTAAATTTTTCAACAGTTATTTGAACTGTTTTTGGTTTTCTACCTATATGAAGATAGTCAATAATTTCTGCTTTTGGGTATTGTTCTTTCGTCTTTTCTACGGCAAGCTTACCCCATTTGGCATACGGCGGCTGCGCATGAACAATTGATGAGCCTGTATATATATTTGAACATGTTGTTAGGAACAGAATGACAAGTGCGACACGCTTTAACAATTTCTTCATGATGAACTCCTTTTATCTTTTTTGTATATTGTTTACATATTTTTTCAACGATATGAGTTTGGATTTTTTTGTCTTCTTTACATAAAAGCGAGGCTTTTACAAAACATAACCAAGAAATCATTTCCGTAATTAAGGAGGGAAAATTATGCACAAAAAGGCTATTTTTAAAATAGCAGTTTTACTTGCGTTCATAGGACTGTCTTTAATGGTCAGTAGTATACAACTAAAGAATGTAGAAGCTTTTTCTAATCAAGTCATTCAAAGAGGGGCATCTGGCGAAGATGTCATTGAACTGCAATCTCGTTTGAAATATAACGGATTTTATACGGGAAAAGTGGATGGTGTTTTCGGATGGGGTACATATTGGGCACTTCGGAATTTTCAAGAGAAATTCGGATTACCTGTTGACGGTTTAGCTGGAGCTAAAACGAAGCAAATGCTCGTGAAAGCAACGAAGTATGACAAGTCAACTGCTAATAAAGGGACGACAACGAATAAAGGAAATAGTGGTGGCACTGCACAAGAGAATAAACCACCTCAAAATAAAGGGACAAATGTGCCGAACGGTTATTCTCAAAATGATATTCAGCTTATGGCAAACGCAGTATACGGAGAATCACGCGGTGAACCATATTTAGGACAAGTTGCAGTAGCTGCTGTCATTTTGAACCGTGTTACAAGTGCGTCATTCCCAAATACTGTTTCAGGTGTAATCTTTGAGCCTAGAGCATTTACAGCGGTAGCCGATGGACAAATATATTTAACGCCAAATGAAACAGCAAAAAAAGCAGTTTTAGATGCGATTAACGGATGGGATCCAACAGGAAATGCTTTATATTATTTCAATCCAGATACTGCGACTAGTAAATGGATTTGGACTCGTCCACAAATTAAAAAAATCGGTAAACATATTTTCTGTAAATAGAGCGGAGGTGGGACAATGTTACGAGGTATTATCATTGTATTATTAACAGTAGGTGTAGTAGGAACAGGGTATTGGGGCTATAAAGAGCACCAAGAGAAAAATGCGGTTTTAATTCGAGCGGAAAATAGCTATCAACGTGCGTTTCATGATTTAGCATACGAGGTTGATTTGTTGCACGACAAAATCGGGACAACGCTTGCAATGAATTCACGTGCATCTTTATCACCTGCATTAGCAGATGTATGGAGAATAACATCTGAAGCTCGTTCGGATGTAGGGCAACTTCCTTTAACGTTAATGCCTTTTAATAAAACGGAAGAATTTTTAGCGAATATCGGTGATTTTAGTTATCGTGCGGCTATTCGTGATTTAGAAAAAGAGCCGTTAAATGATCAAGAATATAAAACATTGGAAACTTTATATTCAAATGCAGGAAATATACAAGATGAACTAAGAAAAGTACAACATCTTGTTTTGAAAAATAATTTACGCTGGATGGATGTTGAGATGGCACTTGCATCAAATCGTGATCCTGCAGACAATACAATTATTGATGGATTAAAAACTGTAGAGAAAAACGTAACATCGTATTCGTCTACAAACTTCGGACCGACCTTTACTAGTGCGCAAAAAAATAAAAAAGGTGGATTTGAAGCAGAAGGAAAAGCGATTTCTAAAGATGAAGCGGCGAAAATTGCCAAATCGTTTTTGAATTTAAAAGGAAATGAAAAAGTAGATGTAGAGAAAAGTGGAAAAGGTGCGAAAGAATCCTTCTATAGTGTGAAAATTAAAGATGAAGCAACGAACAATGAGTTCTATATGGATATTACCGGAAAAGGCGGATATCCAATTTGGGTTATGAATAACCGCGAAATTAAAGAACAGAAAGTTAGTTTAAACGATGCAGGAAGTAAAGGTTTGAAATTTTTAAAGGACCATAAGTTTAATAATATGGAGCTTTATGATAGCTCTCAATATGATAATGTTGGTGTATTTACGTATGTAGTAAATGAAAATGGAGTACGAATTTATCCAGAAGCAATCCAAATGAAAATTGCTTTAGATGATGGTTCTATCGTTGGGTTCTCCGCAAAAGAATATTTAGCGTCACATCAAAAGCGAACAGTTCCATCGGCAAAGCTAACTGCAGCAGAAGCAAGAAAGAAAATCAATCCAGATGTTAAAGTTATGGAAGAACGTAAAGCTGTCGTAGTAAATGATTTGCATAATGAAGTACTTTGCTATGAATTTGTAGGTACTTTAGGGAAAGATACGTACCAAATTTTCATTAATGCAAATAGCGGAGCAGAAGAAAAAGTGAAGAAGATGCAAGCTGTTGAAAAGATTTATGATTAAATTTTAATAGTAAAGTGGTGAGAATAATGAAGAGCCTAATATATATGTTGATGCTTTGCTTGTTTATAACTGGATGCAGTATTGGAAAAAAGGACAATCCAAACGAAAAACCAGAGCAAAAAAATGTTTCGATGAAAAATGTTAACTATACAAACAAATCAAATAAACCAAATGAAAAAGCAGCGGACCATTTAGCATCTTTAGCTGCAAGTGTGCCAGGTGTGAACGATGCAACTGCGGTCGTTGTTGGAAAATATGCTATTGTAGGTATTGATGTAAAAGCAAAACTTGATCGAACTCGAGTTGAATCAATTAAATACTCTGTTGCAGAAAGTTTAAAAAATGACCCTGACGGTGCTAATGCAGTCGTTGTAGCAGATGTTGATACGTATGAACGCCTCAAACAAATTGGAAAGCAAATAAAAAAAGGAAAAACAGGTGAAGGTATACTAGATGAATTAGCCGCTATTGTGGGCCGAGTAATGCCACAAGTTCCAAATGATATGATAGAAAATAGAGAAACGAATCCAATTAAGGATAATGATAAACAATTACCAAAAGATGAAGAACAAGAGTTAAGAAAAGAACAGAATGATCAATCAAATAATCATTTGAATAAATGAAATTAGCCTCGTACTTAATTGTACGAGGTTTTTAAATATAATATTAAATATTCAGTTTATTTTTAAGGGAAAATATGGTTTAATTATGAGGGGAGGGACAACTGTTATGATGAAAAAAAGCGCATGTATATTGTTTAGTTTATGCTTAGGTTTCAGTATGACAGCGTGTGAACAGAGAAAAGAAGTGAAAAATCAAACAGCAACTTCTTCTACTGTGATGGAAAGGCAACAGAAAGAGTCTATCAATATAAATCATTTCTCGAGTATAAATGAAGGAATGACTTATACAGAAGTGAAAGATTTAATTGGTTTTGAAGGAGATTTACTTATAGAAGAAGGGGTAGAACATTCTCCACAAATTAAACAAATTTTTGCTTGGAAAGGAAACAATCCAAATTCATTTGTTGAAATTACCTTTTTAGATGGAAGAGTGCATTCAAAAGCACAGCAAGGTATAAGTTAATAAGCTAAAAAATGGGAGAGTTTAGCATGAACATACACACAGGGGAAATTCAATTAGTTCCGTATAAGGAGAAATATAAAGAAGTTATACAAACATTTACTTTACCAAGTGAACAAGTTCAGTTTACATCAGATCCAAGCGCATTACTGGAGAAAGCAAAAAGTGATCGTACAAAAAATGTGATTGTTATTTTAGATTACAATGGGGTACCGGTGGGTCTTTTCGCATTGCAAACAGGCGATAGAGTACAGGAATTTACAGACAATAAAAACGCTTTACTTTTAACCTCATTTTCTATAAATCACAATAGACAAAGAAAGGGATACACTAAAAAGTCATTGTTATTATTAGACGAGTTTGTAAAACGTTATTTTCCAATAAAAAATGAAGTTGTACTTGCTGGGAATGAAAGAAATATTCCTGCACAAAATTTATATGCAAAAGTCGGCTTCCAAGATAAAGGTTTTAGAAGAATGGGACCAATAGGCCAACAAATAATAATGCATTTGTCTATAATGAAATAATGAGATAGAAAACTTACTCTTGAATATTCATGTAGTAGGTTTTTTTATTTTAATAATATACAATATATGTA
>NZ_WEII01000137.1:0-9420 GCF_009183805.1 Bacillus sp. B2-WWTP-C-10-Post-4
AATATACTTTTCGTGGTAAAATATGGTTGGTTACTGTTGGTAGTTAAATATTATAAAAGGAGAAAAGAAAGTGAAAAATAATTCATTTATAATAATTGAAGCAGCAAAAGCAGGGAGAAAAAAGGTCCATCCAGTCTTTGCTGTAATATTAGCCATTATATTTTTGACTTTAGGCGAACTTTTTATGTTATTTATGTTATTTTTACCGAAAGCTGAAACGATATTCATGAAAGGTATTTATGACAATGTTAGAATGGTGTTAACGTTTGGCGGAGCTATATTTATTTTATTTATATGGGTTCGTTTTGTAGAAAAAAGACCTTTTTCATCCATTGGCTTTTGGAAAGAGAAATGGATGAGAAAGTATTTAAAAGGTGCGTTAATAGGGTTTTTATTTATTTCAACGCCAGTTATTCTACTATTATTAATGGGGAGTGTGAAATTGCAAGTACAACATATTACCTCAACAGTGATAGTAGGAATAGTAGGATCTCTAGTTGCATTTTTAATACAAGGGGCAACGGAAGAAATTATTGTACGAGGTTGGTTATTCCCGGTTCTTTCTGTTAGAAGTCGTATATGGGTTGGAATAATTGTAACTTCATTTTTATTTGGATTTCTTCATCTACTTAATCCAGGAATTACAATATTATCTATATCGAATATAATATTAGTGGGTGTTTTCGCAGCTTTATATGTATTGAAAGAAGACGGTCTGTGGGGAATATGTGCATGGCACTCAATTTGGAACTGGGCTCAATATAATGTATATGGTTTTGCAGTTAGTGGCACAACTGTATATTCTACTCCAATTTTTAAGTCTATAACAAATGGACCAGAAACATTGCATGGAGGCACGTTCGGAATTGAAGGTAGTATCATTACAACAATCATGCTCACTGTCGCTTCAATTGTTTTATGGAGAAAGTTATGGGGAAGAAAAGCGAAACAACGAAATTTTAGTTAATGAAAGAGGGAGAAACTATGGGGATAATAGCATTTGAGGGAGCAAGCGCTGTTGGTAAAAGTACCACGTGCCGTGAATTAGAAAAGAATTATGGTGCTTATATAATACCTGAAGTGAATTCTTTATTTGAAAGGCCAAAAAATGAACATAGAACATGGTATTTTGAAAAACAAGTTGAGCGCTGGAATATAGCTGTTCAGAAGTCAAAGCAATATGAATTAGTAATACTCGATGGCGATATTTATCAGCCACTTAGTTATAATTGGTGTTTTCATTTTGATATATTTAATCAGCCATTATCTTTAATAGAAAATTTTTATAAAGAAAAGATGATAAATAGGGAAATTGGCTTTCCGGATCAATATTTTTATTTATATACGAACGATGAAGAACTTAGAAAACGGAAAGTATCTGATGAAACGAAAAGAAGGAGAAACTTTGAAAAACATTTACATATATCAAAATCGTTTCAGCGTTATTATGAAAATTTAAATACTGTTACAGATGGGTATTGTAAATTAATTGAGGCAAAAAGTGTAAGAAATAATGAATTAGAAATAGTGAGAAACTCACAAAATTTGAACGTGTGTGAAGAAAGACGTTTTGATGTTTCGAAGTTAGATGTTATTACGAAGTGGTTAAAAGAAAATCGTGCATAAAGTAAAAACAACGAGTGTTGTAGAACGCAATCGTTGTTTTTTTGTTTCGTTATAAATATAAAGGAAAAATTTGTAGAATATTTTCATTATTTAACAGAATAATCTTTTAATTTCAAAGGAAAAGAAATACAATATGAGGAAGTATATATAAATAATATGATAGGGGATGGGATGCGATATTTTGAATGAAGTAACAGTTTTTATATAAGAAATAATTAGGTAGTCAGAACGGAGATATTTGGGAGGAAACAAGCGAGATGAAAACATTTTTGAAAATAATAGGTGTTATAGCTGGTATGGCGGTAATTGGAGTAGGTTTAACATATGGTATGCTGCATTATTTAAATAATAGTAAACCAGCTGCGAAAAAGGCATCACCAGCTGCTCCAGCAGTAGAAGTATTAGCTGATAGTAACGTAAAAGCAGAAGATGCAAAGCTTTTAGAAAATGGAAATTATTCATTGCCGAATAGTGGTTTTAATAAAAATTTTAAATGGACAGATGAGAACATACAGACAGCATTACATGAAATGGCACATCAAAAAGCGAAAGCTGATCAAAAGTGGGGCTATATTTTTATTACACAAGAGCGGATTGAAAGCTTAATTGATATTGTAAAGAGTAATGATCTTGTACAGGGAAGTACATATGTAGAAATTTTAGAACGATGGAAACAAGGAAAATATGAAAAGGTTGATGGGGATCACAATAAGATTTGGAAATTACAAAGTGGGAATTTAGGAGAAGGAAAAGGAGTAATGTCGGAAGCTGAGCAAAAAGAATTAATTAATCAAGTGTTTATGAAAAAAGGTACATATTCAGGTAGTAAATTAATTGCAGGTGGGGGACAGACTAATAAATAGTATACTAATTAATGAAAGAGAGTAATTGCTTATTAGGCAATTACTCTCTTTCTATGTACGTCTTAATATTTTAGTCTCGTTCAAGTAAGGAAAGGAACGATTGTAATACCGGGGAAATCCATCTAGATTTATGATAGATTACATAACTTTGAATAACTGTTGGAGTTTCGATAGGTTGAAAACATAGTTGTCCTTTTTGGCAACTTTCTTGTACAACGATATAAGGAAGAATTGAAATGCCTAACTCACACATAACGGATTGTTTAATAACTTCAACATTGGAAGTTTCAAATGTTTTAGCTGGAATATTTCCACTTTGACGTAAAAAACGATCTACCATTGGCCTATAGCCGCAGCTTTGTTCTGTAAAAATGAACTGGGTGTCTTGTAATAACTGGAATGGATTTGTATGCGCAGAGGAATAAGATGGTAAAATCCATCCAAATGTTTCATTACTAAAAGTACGCGTAATAAAATCATTATGTTCTATACTTTCTCCAATTATGAAGACAACGTCTGTTTCTCCTTCACGTAATTTTTGTAATGCTTGTTCATTTGTGTTTGTTTCAAGTACGATATTTACTTTTGGATTTTTCTGTTTGTAAGTACGTAATAATTGTGGTAATCGGTATACCGCTAATGATTCATTAGATGTAATACTTAATGTACCTTCTAAATAATCTTTATTTTGGGGGATTTCTCGCGCTTTTTCATATATTGAAAGTAATTCTAATGCATAAGGATGAAATTGATGACCTGCTTTTGTAAGTAGCACTTTTTTCCCTAACCGATCGAAAAGAGGAATATGTAAATCGTTCTCTAAAGCTTTCATATGTGCTGTAACAGTAGATTGCGCATAACCTAGCGCATGCGCAGCCTTAGAAAAATTACCATACTTCACAATGGCGCAAAATGTTTTAACATGTCTCATTTCCATAAACGATCCCTCTTTTATTATCATGATTTGTGAATGATTATATCATGTATTTTAATTTTCCAAATGATTAAATTCTGTATAAAATGAAATTGTAGAAATATTCATTTAGGTGATATTGGAGGAGAAAAGATGAAAAAAAAGGGCTATCATGTAGCTGTTGTTGGGGCTACAGGTGCGGTAGGGCAAAAAATTATTGAACTGTTAGAGAATGAAATGAAGTTTAATATAGTTGAAGTTACATTGCTTTCGTCAAAACGATCCGCTGGTAAGAAAGTAAGATTCAAAGGACGAGAGATAATTATAAAAGAGGCAAAAACAACTAGCTTTGAAGGTGTAGATATTGCCTTTTTTAGCGCTGGGGGAGAAGTATCTAGACAATTTGTAACTCATGCAGTTTCTAGTGGTGCGATTGTAATTGATAACACAAGTGAGTACCGAATGGCACAAGGTGTACCGCTCGTTGTTCCGGAAGTGAATGCGCATACTTTAAAGCAGCATAAAGGTATCATTGCAGTTCCAAATTGTTCAGCATTACAGATGGTAACAGCACTTCAGCCGATTCGAAAATCATTCGGTTTAGAAAGAATTATCGTTTCAACATATCAAGCCGTATCGGGTTCTGGCATTCATGCGATTCATGAATTACAAGAGCAGGCTAAGTCTATGCTTGCTGGTGAAGAAGTGAAAAGTAATATATTACCGGCGAAAAAAGATAAAAAACATTACCCAATAGCGTTTAATGTACTGCCTCAAGTAGATATATTTACAGACAATGATTTTACTTTTGAAGAAGTAAAAATGATTCAAGAAACGAAGAAAATATTAGAAGATGAAAACCTGAAAATGGCAGCTACTTGTGTACGTGTTCCAGTTGTATCAGGGCATTCAGAATCGGTTTATATAGAACTGGAAAAAGAAGCAACCGTTACGGAAATTAAGGAAGTATTAATGGATGCACCAGGTGTTATTTTGCAGGATAACCCTAGTAAACAGCTGTATCCAATGCCATTATATGCAGAAGGGAAAATAGATACATTTGTCGGAAGAATACGTAAAGATCCTGATATGCCAAACGGATTCCACCTCTGGATTGTTTCTGATAACCTATTAAAAGGTGCGGCTTGGAATTCAGTTCAAATCGCAGAGACTTTAGTAGAAAAGGGAATACTTTAATCTAGTTTGAAAAACCGGGGAATCGATAATCATTTTCCGGTTTTTATCCCGCTATTTGCTGGGCAGTAAGACCCCCACTGATTAAAGCTTCACTTTATTTAATAATTGTTTTCTTTATTTCGCCCAACTTTAATTTTAATTAGTCGTTATTGAACTTTTACAAATATCTACTTTATGTGCAGTGAAGCGTAAGGTTTTGGATTCTGCATGAATTGTTAGGTTAATAATAATCGATAACGGCATTTCGACCATTTTCACAATATCTTCTATAGCAATATACTCATTTTCTGCTTCGTTATAATAAACAACAGAACGAATTACTGCCTCGTTATTTTCAATGTCAATTTCAAACATCATAGGGAATTTTTCACCATTATGTAAGAATAGTTTGCCTAGTACGATTGAACCGTTTAGCTCCTCTGTAAAATTAGTAGTTGCTGCTGGTTTTACCCATGTTTCGTCATGTTCTTCGTTTTCCTCTTCATCTATTGCCCATTCCCAAATGGGGTTTTGTTTTAGGTCTTCAATAGTTAATTCATCAATTGGTTTGCAATTGCTCATACATAAATTCTCCTTTTGCTTTGATAAATAAGTTTCTTAGTTTCATGAATTAGATGATTGCTTATAAGTGGGGACAATGTATTGTTTTTGTTTATCGGATGTCAAATCACTTTATTTTGGAACTCTATTATTACCATAATCTTAACAAGGCAATTATCAGTTAGCAAATAATCATTAGTTGAGAGTTTTGATGAGGTCTGATGTGAAGGAAAGATAGTGAAAAACAACAGGAATGAATAAAAGTTCTTTAGTACTATGTGGTATAATATGGTAGTGTAAAGAGTGCGTTTATACAGGAGGGATTACCAATGCTAAAAGTTATGTTACCATTTGTTCTTATCTTTTTTCTTGTTATTGCGATGTATATTGCTTATCAAAAGAGAAAAAAATCTGGGATAAAAGGATTGAAAAGTGCGTTAACTTCTATTTGCTTCTTTTTACTCGCAATCTTAAATATGTTTGCATATTGGTTTCACTTTGGCGGTGCTTTTACTTGGTTATTTTCAATTGTATTATTGCTAGTTGGTGCATATTTTACTAAATATATTCCAATATCTAAAAAGGTACATTAAAATCTATAAGAGTTTAATATAATGTTTACTTTGTTTTGAAAAGAGATTATTCTACTAGATCGTTGTGAAACGGTTTCATAGGATAATCTCTTTTGTTTAGTTTTGGAAAGAACGTACTGTACTTTTTAGTTGCTCAATAAATTCTCGAGTTGCAGCACACATATATTTATCTTTTCTATAAATTAGCCCTATTTCAATTGTTGGAGTAGGGTTTTCTATTTTAATAGCTTGAATGTTTTTATTTTGTAAAAAGTCTATATATGGTTTGGGTAACACTGTAATTCCCATTCCTTTGGAAACCATTTGGATTAAAGATTCCATCGTGCTAATTTCTAAAATTGGTCTTGGTTTAAAGTTGAATTTTTGGCAATGAGATGTAATTAGTTCGGTTAAAAAGAAATTTTTAGGTAAAAGAATTAAAGGGTAGTTCTGTAATTCAGCAATAGATACATGATTACGTTCAGCTAATCGATGACCAGTTGGCACGACTAATGTAAGATCGCTTTTGTATAGAGGGATAGAGATAATCTCTTTATCTTGCACCGGGAGAAATGTAATTCCAATATCTAGTTCGTTTCGTAATAGTTTTTCACGAATATCTCCTGTGCGAAGCCCTAATACAGAAAGCTCTATATTGGGATATAAATTATTGAAATTTAAAATAGTTAGTGGTAGTAAATAATTTAGGACGGTTAACAAAGCCCCTATTGTTAAGGAACCTTGCTGTAATCCGTTTAGGTCTTGAATAGCTGAACGAGCTTGTTCGACTTCATGAAAAATGGTTTTACTATGTGATAATAAAATCTTCCCTGCTTCAGTTAAAGATATTTTTTTACCAATTCGATCGAAAAGTGGCATTCCTACTTCATGCTCTAATGCACGTATTTGTTGACTTAGGGAAGGCTGTGAAATATTTAATTTCTCAGCTGCTTTTGTGAAATGTAATTCTTTTGAAACAGCTAAAAAGTATTCAAGTTGTCGTAATTCGATTGGAATCACCTCAAGTATAATAATAGGTTATACCTATCATTATTATATAAATAATTGAATTGAACAATGATTTTAGAGGTTTTATAATCATTTTTATATAACAGAGAGGGTTGTAAAAATTAATTGAGAGAAAATACATGTAACACCTTTAAAGGAGGAAATAGAATGGCTAATGAATATCAATTATTATCTTTAAATATAGGGTTACCAAAAGAGGTTACATACGGTGGAAAGGTAGTTCATACAGGCATAAATAAGAAACAAGTAAAGGAACCGGTATATTTATCCTTTGTAAAATTTAATGGGGATGGACAAGCTGACTTAGTTCATCATGGAGGAGTAGATAAAGCAGTTTGTGTTTATACTGGTGATCACTATCCATACTGGGAAAAAGAATTGAATCAAGATCTTGTATATGGGGCTTTCGGAGAAAATATAACAGTTAGTGGTATGAGCGAAGAGGATGTTTGTATTGGTGATACGTTTGAGCTAGGACAGGCAATCGTACAGGTAACACAACCAAGGCAACCTTGTTTTAAATTAGCAAAAAAATATAATATTCCAAAGTTACCACTATATTTTCAAGAAACAGGATATACAGGATTTTATTTTCGTGTATTAAAAGAAGGATGGGTATCATCAGTCGACACCTTAAAAAGACTACAGTCTGATCCAAAAGGTGTTTCAGTAGCATTCGCTAACCGTATTATGCATAAGGAAAAACAAAATATTGAAGGGGTAAAAAGGATATTAGAAGTAAATGCACTTTCAAATAGTTGGAGAAAGTCTTTTGAAAAGCGTATAAGTGGAGAAGAAATTAATACGAAGGAAAGACTTGAAGGGATAAAAGAATAAAAATATTTTATTATCAATAGTGTATTTCTATTAGTAAAAGCTAATTAGAAAGCGCTATTTTTATAAAATAAACTAATTAATATCCGAAAATCTTAATATTTTTTTATTCGACTTATTTTCAAATAGTCGAAACATAAAATTAATTAGACTTTTTTTTTATGTTTTATGATAGTATATTGATTGGTAAGACCTCTATTTTTAAGAGTAGGTCATATAAGTATATCTAATTTAATGGAATTTAACATTTGGAGGTACAACATGGGGAATGTTGAAAAATTGGCAAGTCTTCTAATAGAAGAACCGAAAAGGGAGCAGTTATTTCCTTTATTTGAAGAAGTGTTTGGAATTACAACTCAAACATTGAATGATTTTTCGGATAAAGGATATTGGGATGATACATATAAAGCTTTATCATTTTTACAAGAAGATAAAGTGATTGCAAATGTTGCGGCATTTTCACTCCCGTTATTAATTAATGGTGAAAAAATAAATGCGGCGGGTATTCAATCAGTAATGACACACCCTAATTTCCGTAGACAAGGGCTAATGACACAATTAATGAGTAAAATGATAGAAGAAATTGATAAGAAATGTGAATGTGCATTATTGTTTACGGAAAAACCTGAACTATATACAGCATTTGGATTTAAAGTTGTGCAGGAATATTTGATGACTATACCATATGATAAAAATATTAATAATAACCATTCACTACTTAAAAAGTTAGATTTCTATAATATAGAGAATAGACAGTTAATACATGAAACGATTGATAGTAGCCAAAGACTTTCAAATAGTTTTTCAACTTTAAACTTCCATCCTTCATTTTATTTGAATATGTATGATTCTGAATGGAATGAGAAATTGTATTATTCAGAGAAACTAGATGCTTTAATCGTTTATGAAGTAGACAATGAAAAGTTGAAATTATTTGGAGTATTTGCGCCAGTACTTCCGGTTTTAGATGAATTATGTGGAGAAATCAATGAAAGGTTTACGGAAATCGAATTTTATTTTTCACCGGATCAATTAGGGGTTGAGGATGTACAGTTTACAGAATTACAGTCTAGCAAGTATTTAATGGTTCGAAGTGATAAAGAGTTAGATTTTAAAGGTTATAAATTCCCAGTATTAGCGGAGTTTTAAATGTCTATATAAATGCTTTATTATGGAGGAGCTATGAATATATCGTATATACCAGAACGTATTGAGCAACTCACTATAATGAATGTACCTGAATACTATAAAATTAATGATAATCATGCGTTTATTGTCCGTTCGAAAGCAGAAACCGATTTTTGGCTTAAAACACATTATGGTTTTGAAGTCATGAATGGTCATGTATTTTATAATGAGATGATGACAGACTTTCAAGCTGAAGTTCAGTTACGTATGAATCCAAATTCAAAATTCGATCAAGCAGGTCTTTTTGTTATGATTTCGGAGAACTGTTGGCTAAAAACATCTTTAGAATATATCCCTGAAGGGCCATCTCACTTAGGTGCTGTCGTAACGAATAATGGATATTCTGATTGGTCAACGCAAGATTATCCAACAGAAGCAGCTAAGCAACAACTTCGTTTTCGAATTATTCGAAAACGCGGTGATTATACAATATATGTGAAAAAGAGCCATCAATGGGAACAAATAAGAATCGCTCATTTAATGGAGGATATAGGGAGTGAGCCTATTAAAATAGGTTTTTACACGTGTAGTCCTTCTAAAAATAATGGATTTGAGACTGAGTTTTTAAATTTTACAATTGAAGAATTATAGATGAAAAACCGTATTCTTTTCATTAAGAATGCGGTTTTTGTATTTACATAATATAAAGCATATGTAT
>NZ_WEII01000138.1:0-9327 GCF_009183805.1 Bacillus sp. B2-WWTP-C-10-Post-4
GATTAAAGATAGCTCAGCTGTGGTGATCTTTATTCATTTTTTCTAGAGTTTATATTAACTTAGCAAACTTTGTAACAGAACCATATATAAGAGCAAATATGATAAAAGCAATATCACAAGTTTTTTATTTTTTATACAGTAACCATTTGTTAGCCAATCCCTTCTCTTGATTCAGAATATTCTGTTGTTTTTTATCGATTTACAATTGCAGGTTGAACTATTATATAATATACAGAATAATGGTAATATTTAGGGGGATGGAAGTAGTTGAGGAGGACGTAGTGATATGAGCACAAATATTTTAATGCATGAAGCAGTTATGCAACAACTTAATGATTTTTATCAAATGATGTTGTCGCAGCAAATTGAATAAGCATGAAAAAGTTAGTGATTATTTCGATGTATGTTACGAAGCGAAACAAAAACTACTACTAAGCAAAGGGGCGTTAAAATAATGAAGAAGCTTGTATTAGCGACGTTAGGATTAGTGATAGTATTATCATTTAGTAACAATACAGGTGATACACAACATGCTCTAAAAAAGGAAGAAATTATACAATATTCACATGCTGATCATTTTTAATATCTCATTAACAAAGGGACTCCAATTATGGAGTCCCTTTGTTAATGAGATATTGCTTTAGTTTATCTAATTGTAATAATGTTTGTAAAAAGTGTAGATATTTTCTAAATTTGCAGAGGTAATTATTTGTTAATCTTTTAAAACATTGGCTTAGTAATACCAAGGGTTATTATAAATATATTAATTACATAATTTGTCCATATCAAAATGAACGTTTTTTGCATTTAATATATTGTAAATATATTTTATTTTGGAAGGATCTGATTATATGGCTCATAAATCTACTGGAGTGTTTCGAGTTCCAGTTTCTGAAAATGGGATTATTCCAACTGCTCTCAACATTATGTTAAACAATGATTCACGCTGCCATACTAGTAATGTAACGGTAACTGTTAAGAGAAGTCGAAACACCTTTTTCCCAACTCAAAATGAATTAGTTGAAATCTCTCGTACTTTTGTTTCTTTAGAACCAAACAGAACAACTAAGATTGTGTTGTTTACTCCAGAATTTCAAATAGAAGATTTCCTTGATGTCATCATTAGTGGAAATAAAGAGGATGTTAAGGATGTTCTTGTATATTCTTTCTTAGCAGATTCAGTAGGTCACAATCTGCCATCTACTGTTTTCAGAAATGCAGAATACACTTTTGCTTGCTGACACTGTGATAATGTATTCTTTACTGTCGTATATCTAAATTGAAATGTTACAAGTAGCACTTCACGGCATATAATCTATCGGTGAAAGGTCATTCGGCAGAGGAGCGGTAGTTGGTGAAAGAAGTTTAGGATATCCAGATACACATGCGCTTAGGGTACCTTTACAGAAATTTTGGGTAGCTTGAAATAGAAATTAGAAGATCCCTTCTACCTTAAGGTGGAGGGGTTTTCTTAATATTATTTTTTGATATATATTGCTAAGTATGTTCCAATAATTCATTCTATTGTATTGAGAATAATGTCATCTACATCAAAAAAACGGCTTATAAAAGGAACTGGTATTTGAAGGAGTTCCACCTCAAACATACTCCAATGCATATAAATATGTTTGAGGTGGATTTATTAACGAATTTTATATAGCATGAATGAAAATGGGATAAATAAAACAATGTTTCTTAGTATGTTTTTAAGAATTAATTGAGCAGGTCCTTTTGAAAATAAAAAAAGACACCCTAAGGTGCCTTCCTCTGAATTAAAACAATAATATGGTTCTAAGTTTAAAAACTATTGGGATTTTTCCTGTGAGTTTTATAAGTAGTTTTTAAGAAATTATAAGTGGTTATTTTTGTTTTCGAAATATTCTTCTTTAATTATTTGTAATTTTTTTTCGTTTTTTGTTAATTCAAATATAAATAATGATTTTCTCATGTTATTAGCAACATCTTCTTCATTATATTGTTTAAGCTTTAATAAATTTGAACCTTTTCCATAGTATAGTTCACCCAATAAGTAAAAAGTATTTAGATTAATAGCTAATTGGATACCCTTATCAATGTATTTTATTGCTTCTTCGTATTGATATGTGTAACTTAAATTTTTTGCTAAATTATAAATGATTTTCAATTTAATTTCTTTATCTCTAGGAAAATCTAATTTGTTAAAATTATTTAAACATCTTTTAAGGATAGTAATACTTTTTTTGTATTCTTTGTTTTCTGCATGAAGTATAGCCATTGTATGTAGAATATCTATTTCTCTCTCTGATAAAAAATCAATATTGGTTACAGTTAGTTTTAGTGCATTATTTAAAAGAGTTAAAGCCACTTTTGTTGAGTTATTCACACAATATATAGCAATTGCTTCATGCCATATTAGAAATTGTTTATCTTCTTTTGTTTGAAAATTATTTGTGTATTTTTCTCTTGTTACTATTTCATAAAGCTCTTTATATTGATGTTGCCTTATGCAATCCCTCATTACGTATTTTACATTTTCTGTATATTTTAATTTCTTGTTTTGAGTTAGTGCAAATATACTATTTGGATCAACACCGAGTCTTTCTGATAATTGATATAACAATATGCTAGATGGATAAATCACACCTTTTTCGATCTTACTAATTTGACTTTGTGAACATATTCCGTGACATAAGTCGGATTGTGATATATTTTTTTTAATTCTAAGTTCTTTAATGGTAATACCCAAATCGTTAAATTCCATTTTTTCACCTACTATTTAGCACTTTATTAATATAAGAACATTCTCTAACCTTAATGTAATGTAAAGTTAATATAGTTGCAATTATTGTTTTAAAGGGCTTATCGTTTCTATAAGATGGTAAGATTTTTTTATGTACAAAAAAGACACCCTAAGGTGCCTTCTTGCGATTTGCTCCATTGTAATATGGTATTGGATGCCAGTCCAATTATTATTTTACCATGTTAAATAGCTTTGGTTATTGAGAAAAAAGACAACTCATTATTTGAATGCAAAAAGTCCTAAGGAGACTAGGACTTTTTACTAGAATGAATATGATTTAAAAAAGGACTTATATAACGTAACATATGAATGTTTCGTAAATGTATCAAAAAAGTGAACAAAAGCGTTAATTTAAATAAAAAAAGCTCCGCGATAAAAGCTGCGGAGCTTCATAAGGTCGAGTTATGTCGTACTCACAAGGGATTTTAACATGAATGTTGTGGTAAAAATACTGGTAAATTTATCCCGTAAAATCCCGATTGGTTTAACTAATAATCAGTGGGGGATGAATAAAACTCCCACTGATTAAAGTTTCACTTCATTCGAAGGAATTCATGTTTTATAAATTAGATTATGAGAGTTGATATTCTCCATATTGACCAGAAAAGAACTAAAAATTCTAGTGAAATTCCAAGTGTTCGTTTCCTAGTTTTTTGAAATTCTTTTATTAAATAGCCAACAGCACTAATTGCTATAAGAATGAAAAGAATAAGTTCGAGTGTAACTGGCATTTTATCTACTCCTAATACTGTAGTTTATTATATAAAGATTATAAGATATTTTTGTGGCTAGTGGTGAAAAATTCAATAGAACTATTTCTAAATGGAGTAAATCTTTCAACGGACCAATCAAAGGTCAATACAAAAAGTGTTATACAATATACGCATGGAGAGCCGTGGGGCTAAAGAAATATTGGAGTATAAAGAGTTGTTAGATCAAAGGATTATTACAGAAGAAGAGTTCGAAGTGTAGAAAAAAGTAATTATTAGGTATATAGATGAAACGCTCAAATGAGCGTTTTTTTATTTATATATTCGCAAGTAAAATAACATAATATCACTATGAATCCTTATAACAATATGAATTTTTGCATATTTTAAAATTTAATATATCCCTTAAAAAGTTTTAATTGTATAATATATTTTGTCATATTTTTAGATTTTTCGACATAAACCAACAAAAATAGAGAGCGTATTGGGAGAAGACATTATGTATACAAAACTATTAAAATCAATTACATCATTATCACTTATTGGTGGTGCGTTGTTATATACAAATGGCAGCGATGTAAAAGCTGCTGAAGTGGGTGTTTTTTCTGATGTGCCGACATCACATTGGTCATATCCTGCGATTAAAGATTTAGCGAGTAAAAATATTATTTCCGGTTATGGAAATGGGATATTTGGTTTTGGAGATGTTGCGACAAGGGAGCAAGTTGCGGCTTTAATTTATCGAGTGTTAGTACCGAATAAACAAGGTGGTTCATTTAGTAATGATGGAACTCGTTACGTATTAAAGGATGGGTCTACGTTTAAAAATCCTTACGGTGATATTAATCAAAGTTCTACAATGTTCCCAGAAGAGGTATTAACTTTAACAAATTTAGGAGTTTTTAAAGGTGATGAAAATGGCCAATTTAGACCGAAAGCTTCTGTGAATCGTGCAGAAATGGCACAAATTCTTACGAATGCTTTCCATCTTGCGGCAAAACAAAAACATACCTTTAAGGATGTTCCAAATCCATTTTGGGCAGAAAATGCAATTAGTGCGGTGCAGTCAAATGGAATCGCAGATGGCACAGGGAACGGGAATTTTGAACCGTATGGCACAGTAACACGTGAACAGTATGCGCAGTTTTTATATAAAACTTTGAAGTATAAAAATGCTGATGTGAAAGATACAGGAGATGCGGCATTATTAACAGCGTTTAAAGAGGAAGTACAAAAGCGTATTAATACATACGAGACAAATATTACACTGCCATATAAAACGAAAAATAATAATACAGACGAAGTGATGAATACACTTTTTAACGCATATAAAGAAGTGGCAAGTAAAAATGAGTATACAAATAATAATAGATCGAATGTTTCATATGGACTTTCTGGATCACCTGGAAATTATACGTTTACGCTTAAGATTACATATCGTGAAACGAAAGAACAGACGGAATATGTCATGAAACAAGCGAAAGCAATCGTTTCTTCTATCACTCAAGTTGGAATGGATGATCACGAAAAAGTGAAGGCGATTCATGATTACGTAGTAAAGCATGTTTCTTATGATACGTCTTATAAAGCTTACACAGCATATGAAGCACTTGTAAATCGTTCTGCGGTTTGCCAAGGTTACGCACTATTAACTTATCAATTATTAAAAGAAGCAGGAATTGAAAATCATTTCGTGACAGGAACTGGGGACGGACAACCTCATGCTTGGAATTTAGTGAAAATCGAAAACAAATGGTATCACCTTGATACAACATTCGATGATCCGGTTCCAGATGAGCAGGGCCGCGTAACGTATTCGTATTTCAATTTATCAGATGAACAAATCGCAAGAAATCATGAGTGGAACCGTGGAGACTATCCGCAAGCTACAACAAATTATTATAGTACACTGACAAATAAAATTGCGGCAGGTAGTACGAAAACGTCTGCATATCAGCAAATATTAAAAGATACAAAGTTAAACTATTTAGGAAATGAATATATTGCAAATAACTATACTGAATTAAAAAATAAAATGCAGCAGCGTTATAGTGCAAAGCCAGAAAAGATAGAAGTACTTTATAAGCAATCAATGAACGGTGCGCTGCAAGATGTGAAAAATGCAATTGGGGAAATCGGTTATCCGCAAGGGTCCAACCGTGTTTCTTATAAAGCGGAGCCTTACAATGCGAAAGAAGGGTATTCTTTAGTGACGATTACGTTTACGTATTAAGAATGAGAAAAAGCATCTGTTTCAGATGCTTTTTTTATTATATTGATTCGACAAAATATGACAGGTGAAAGCGAATTGGTCTGTTATGATAATTTTTGGAATTTTACATTTTAGAGGATTAATCATGAATAAAAAGAAGATTTTCGCTGTGTTAATAGGAATTGTAGCCTTATTTGTAATTATTAATGTAGTTGTTACGAAAGAGAAAACGACATCAACCAGTGAAAAAATGTACTCTGAGAAAGAATATAATAAATTAGTAGATGAACATTTTGAAGAAACGCAAAAGTTGAAAAGTGATATGAGTGTGTTAGAAACTGAAAAAAAATCTCTTGAAGAGCAAATGAAGGCGAAGAATAAGCAAGGGTAAAACAAAAACGCTATCTTTTAAAAAGGTAGCGTTTTTGTTTTGGGTTATAAAGTTATTCCTACATTTGACATATACAGTCTGACTGTATAAAATTAAACTATACAGTTTAACTATATAGTTTAGCTATATAGTTATCGTTACATTGGAGGTCTTTATGAATAGAGATAAAAATTTACCATTAACGGAAACAACGTATTACGTTCTTTTAGCTTTATTAGAGCCAGCTCATGGATATTTAATTATGCAAAAGGTGGAGGAACTGAGTAATCATCAAGTGAAAATCGCAGCGGGTACATTGTATGGTGCGGTGGAAAATTTATTAAAACAAGGGTTAATAGAATCGGTAAAAAGTGAAGATAAAAGAAGAAAAGTGTATGTCATTACGGAACGCGGGAAAGAAGTATTGCATTTAGATTTTATGAGAATGCAGCACATTATTGCGGTTACAAAAAGTTTATTACACGTATAGTTAGGAGGAAACGATGATGTGGAGATTAAAATTCTTTTTAGACTTTGAGAAAGAGGAAAAATGGTTAGAAGAGATGGCTTGGAAAGGCTATCAACTAGAAAGCAATACATTTGGTTATACATTTAGATATACAGAACCGGAAGATGCGACGATTAAAATAGACCATAGAGTATTTAGTAGAAAAAGTGATTTTATTAATTACTGCACATTATTTGAAGATAGTGGTTGGGAGCATATAGCTGGTAATCGGTGGTCAGGTACGCAATATTTTAAAAAGGTAGATGAAGAAAGTGAAGATGACATTTTTTCAGATCCAATGTCACGAGCAGGGAAGTATAAGCGTCTATCTAAAACATTTTTAGAATTAGCGATCTGTTATTTGCCGATATTATTTTTATTTATGTATAGTAATACAATGAATTTAGGAGCCTTTGTAAATCCGAAAGAACTATACTTGACGCCAGGATTATGGGATAAGCAAGGTGCATCATTTCTATGGTCGTTCTTATTTGAAACGCCATTTGCATTAATGAGAGGACTTTTTTTGATATTTATCCCCGTTGCGACATGTATGTTTTTCGTTTGCTCGTATAAAGCAAATCGATTGTATGAAGAGAGAAGATGATAGGAGAAATCCCCTTAAAGTAGCTGCTTTGAGGGTTTTTTTGAATTTGTAAATGACTCTTCTTAAAATAGATATGAGATTAGAGAAGGACAATGATGTATTGGAGGTCACTATATCAAAAAAGAAAATTGTACGTCTAGACGCATTTTAAATACAAAATAACCGATTCCTTATACGTTAAGAAACCGGTTATTTATTTCCCTACTTTTTTAGAGGGCTTTTTCTTATAATGGTCTTAAATGATTGATTTAAGGTTATAAACTTAAATCATAAATAAAAGATAAAATAAAAACTATATAAGAAATAAATGTAACGAAAACAAGGAAACATATAAACTGAGCATTAAATACATATTGTTCTATTCTTCTTTTCATGTTAATTCGTATTATTTTTCAAATGTGAAGTATCAATTTGAAATTGGCCTTTCCAAGATCCAACTACTTTTCCAATTCTAGTTATATTTACATCTAAAGTAAGGGGCTGTTTAAAATCGTCTCTTCCTTCATTAACTATAACAAATGTAGAAACACCTTCGGGTCTATCATTATCACGAATACCTATATCATTTAATTTTTTACCTGCTGCCATAAGTTCAAAAGGAAGATAATCATCTGAATCATGGATAAATGATAGTCTCCCGTCATTTTTAATCTCAGGGTTCTCCTCTTGTTGCCCATCAATTTTACCATCATTCTCAAGATCTAATCCTGATGTATCAAATTCAAAGGGTACTAAACTTCCATCAGATTTTTCCATTCTATAATGAACTGATATACGTAAATCTGATATATATAATTCTTTGAGGTGCACAGTAATACCTTGATCTGTAATTTTTTCATCAATAGGAATATATTTACCATTCTTCATCATATCTTGTGTGATACCATTTTCATCTTTTATTCCTTCATTTACAACCTTATCGTTTGTAACTGCATTAGAAAAATACGAGGCAACATTTGTAGCCGCCACTTGTACTTGTGGAATCATTGCTGCTGTAAAAAGTGCTGCTGCAGCTACTGCTGTATAAATGAAACGTTTTGATTTTTTACTCATGTTTGTAAAGAGTCCCTTCTTTTGTTGTTTTTTGTGATTTATATTAGAAACATTGTCTAACTTGGAACGACTTTCAAATGTTTTCCATGCTTGTTCTATATCAATTTTGATTTCTTGTGGTGAATTTGCAGATTCTTCATCTAGCATTACGTTTTCCCATTGATTTAATTTACTAATTTCTATTAATAAATCTTGGCATGCTTCACATGTATCTAGGTGTTTTGTGAATTCCTTTCTTATATCATGAGAAAGTTCTCCATCAATATATGTTTGAATAAACCCGATATCATAACATTTCATTTGTTATGCCTCCTCCATTTGTTTATAAATCTTGCGAAATTTCATTTTGGCTCGGACCAATAATGTTCCAATAGAAGATATTTCAATTTGAAGTACTTCTGCAATTTCTTTATATTGAAAACCAGAGAATTTCATTAGTAAAAGGGTTCGTTCTCGATCATTCATTTTATTTAGTATCGTTTGGACCTTTGTAATTTCTTCTTTTCTTATCCAATCATCGTCTAATGATGAAACATTTTGTACTTCATGGTATTGTATTTCTTTATCAATCTTCGCTTGCTGCCTTTTTTCAGATCGAAAATGGTTATAGGCTACATAAGTAGAAGATTTAATCAACCATCCAGGTATGTTTTCAATTCCTTTCCAATCACTACGATATAATTGTAAAAATACTTCTTGTGCTAACTCTTCAGCGATAGATTGATCTTTAACAATCCAGATGATTTGTTTCACAGCGTAAGCATAGTACTGCTTAAATAAATCTTCAAAGGTCATATCAGAAGCATGACTTTCTTCATTTTCTATGGTTAACATGTTCGTTTAAACCTCACTTTCAATTTGATACCTGTATTATAGAGAAACCAGAAAAACGGATTTTGTGACAGTTTTTCTGGATATTTTTTATTATGTACTAAAAAAAGCATTCATCTGATTAAAAAGATAAATGAAAACATAAAAACTATAACTCTTGCAGTAGTTGTCTATTAATGTACAAGAAAACAGTTAGTTTGTTGCCGAATTGTATCTAAACGTACAATTTCACTTCTTCTATTTTCATGAATATGTAT
>NZ_WEII01000139.1:0-9111 GCF_009183805.1 Bacillus sp. B2-WWTP-C-10-Post-4
GAACAATACCGAAAGATAAGGGTGGTTGTCGTGATAAAAACAAAAGATGAAATTTATAAAATTATAAAAGAAATACAAAAGAAAATAGATTTCTCTGGAGTAGTTTTAGTAAAAAAAGAAAAAGACTTAGTCTATGAAAAAGCTTTGGGTTACGCAAACCAAAGTGAATGTATAAACAATACGATACAAACAAGATTTGGCATTGCCTCAGGATGTAAAATTTTCACTGCAATTGGCATCTGTCGACTTGTTGAAAAAGGTTTTATTTCTTTTCATACAAAATTAAAAGATTGTCTAGAGATAAAATTTTCAAACTTCGATGAAGATATTACAATACATCAACTACTAACGCATAGCGCTGGTATACCAGATTATTTTGATGAAAGTATTATGGATAACTTCGAAGATCTTTGGAAACAAACACCTATGTATCTATTAAAGAGCTTAAAAGACTTTTTACCATTATTCCAAAAAAGTAATATGATGTTTGCACCTGGAACTAAGTTTCACTACAACAATGCAGGTTTTATCATACTTGGATTAATAATAGAAGAACAGACGGGACTTAAATTTACGGAGTATATAGAAAAGAACATTTTTAATCCGATTGGCATGAATGATTCTGGCTATTTTTCGTTAGATAGATTACCAAGACATACAGCTCTAGGATATATAAAGGACGAAACCAACCAAAATTGGAGAACAAACGCCTACTCTATACCGATAAAAGGAGGAGCTGATGGAGGTGCATATGTTACTGCGCCAGACATGCTGAAATTTTGGGCGGCCCTATTTAATAATGAAATTTTAGGAAAGGAATATACAAAATTACTTTTAACTCCTCACATTCAAGTAAATGATAAACAGTCCTACGGCTATGGAATATGGATTGAAACACGAGAGAACAAGGTATTCAAATATCATGTAATGGGATATGATCCAGGCGTCAGTTTTCGCTCGGCTATATATCCAGAATTAGGAATAACTTTAGTTATTACGTCGAATAAAGGGGCAGGACCTGAAAAATTAATGACAGAAATAGAAAGAGCTTTTTAATTATATGGATTTAAAAGAAGAGATACGAAAATAATTTAAACGGGTTCATGATTGTTTCTGTTTTGAAAAATATTTTAGTTAACGAGGAACCCTTTATTTATTAAATAAGTTTTTTTGTAATTCTGTACAATTATATATAATTATATGGATTTTTGAATTAGAAAACATTACTATATAGTTGTAAATTTTTATTATTAATGCCTTTAGGATTTTTAGCACCTATCCTATGGGATAAATATAAGAAATTCAAAAGTACAGTTTTATTAGGATTTTCTATATCAGCTAGTATTGAATTGCTACAATTAATTGAGTCTTTATTTAGTGGAGTGGGACGTATTACTGATATTGATGATGTGATCTGTAATGTTCTAGGTTCTATTGTTGGATATTGTATTTATAATATCTTTTTAAAAGCCATTAATAAATTTAACATTCGAGTGTTGGGTAAAGCTAATTCTAAAGGTGTGGAATTAGTTGATAAATAGGAGTTTAAACGAGTTATTAAAGGCGTACGAGTAAAAAGTACGTCTTTTTATTTTTATAAATAATGCTTAAGGCTGATGAGAAATCACATTTTCCGTCTTACACTTGAAAGTAGCTATCGTATTTCAAGTATGGAATAAAAAGAGGAGAATATAATCTTTAAAGATAAACAAGTTTATAGGAGGATTTAAAATGGATATTTTACTTGTTGTTCTTATTATTGTTTTGATGCAAAGTAAAGAACGAAAAGTGAAAATAAACCGTATTTGGCTCATTCCGGCTTTGTTGTGCTTTGTAACAATCCAGTCCATTATTCATGTGGGACAAATAACTTTGCTGCAAGGACTACTGTTTGTTGTAATGCTTGGAATTGGCTTAGGTCTAGGAATTATACGGGGAAGAGCTTTAACATTTCGATTTGATAGTAAAACAGGTCATGTACTACGAAAAGGAAATTGGGTAAGTACAATAATCCTTCTTGTTATTTTAGGAGCAAAAATTATGATTAAACAAAGTATGTTTTCTGATAGTACGCACCAGACATTAATGGTTGTAACAAATGCCTTTTTATGTATTACATTAGGCACTGTGATTAGTAGACGTTATTATATTTGGAAAAAATATAATGAATTAACACAAAAAACGTAAATACATTCACCCCTTGTTTAACATTGCTAAGAACGGTAATACTAATTAACATTGAACTTTTACAACAAGGGATGATAATATGATATACATTTACACAGATTTTGGTGGAACACATACTACCTCACTAGCTGCAGCGTATCATTTAAATAAACTACCAACGGATCGTAAGTTAACGAAAGAAGAAATTTTGAATGTAGATTACTTTAATAAATTGAAAACAGAAGATATGGGAAAAATTATTTTTCATGGAATCGATGAACATGGTCATCCTGTATATACGATTGGATGTGGCGCATCAAAAGTTGTTGTACCAGCGATGAAGCATTTAGGAGAAATCTTGCAAAAACATTATCAAAGTCATGAAAAGATTATTTTTTCTAATACATCACCAACCGTACCTTTACCAATGACTTTCGGTGGGCTGTTTTCTAGAAGGTTCCATATCGATTTTATTGGTGTACCGTTACTCGTATGGGGAGCAAAAATTTGCTGTGATAATATACAAAGGCTTGTTAGTTATACAAAAGAAGCTGGCCGATTAACGAATGATTATGTTGTAATTTTAGATAATGAAACTTTTAAATAGTATATGATAACAAGAAAATCGAGCAAATTCCTTGATTTTCTTTTTTATTTGTGAAATAGACAAGAAATAGTCACATTTAATATGCATCTACTATAGCCAAAACAATAAAGTCCTGTTACTATTACAGGGATATTCTCTTTTCGTAACATAAATATATAGAAAAGTCAGAAAAGAGCAATTGAATTAAGGGAGGAACAACATGAAGCGTGTTGCTTGGATTACTGATAGTACAACTGCGAGTTTTAAAACAGAAGGAGATAACTTTGTTATCCCAATTGAAGTTATTATTGATGGTGTGTCGTACAAAGATTGTGAAGAAGGTGTGCGTGAGCGCGTTTATAATGCTTTGAACGAAGGTAAAACTGTCACTACATCACAGCCTAACATAGGGGAAATGGTAGAGTTATTTTCGAAATGCAAAGAAGAATATGAAGAGGGATTTGCAGTTGCTATTAGCGGAAAAGTAAGTGGAACCTATCAAAATATGAAGTTAGCTGCAGAAATGGCAGGTTTCCCATTAACGGTATTAGACAGTGAAACAACAAGTTATCCAATGGATGAACTAATTAGAAAAGCGAAATCGTTATACAATGATGGTATGACTTTACAAGATATACACAAAACATTAGTAGAGGAAAAAAGAAGACCTTTTCATGTATTTCCAAAGAGTTTAAAAGGTCTATATGCAAGTGGTCGTGTAAAGGGTATTCAATTTTTACTTGGAAGTTTATTAAGTGTCAACTTAATATTAGAAGTAAAAGGTGGAGAGCTTTTACTTGAAAAGAAAGTTCGTAAAATCCAAAAATGTCGAGAATATATTAAAAATGAACTTGAAAAAGAATTACCAAAAGTACTTCACATGTTCCATGCTAACGATAAAGCTGGAGCTGAAGAATGGATTGCAGATATTAGACAAGCATTCCCTGAAATGGATTTCAAATTATATCCATTACCAATTTCATTTGCGGTTCATGCAGGTGAAGGTACAATTGCAATTAGTTATTAAAGTAAAACCCGTGAATGATTCACGGGTTTTTTCAGAGTGTCGGGAAAGGCCTTATATACTATAAGGTCTTTTGTACCTCTTAAAATGGCTTGAATAGCGTTTATTTGAGGTCATTAGGTAGTTAGAGATTGATGACTATCTTTAACGAAAAAAGTTGAAGTCATATTTTTCAATGTTAATAAATCAGAATCTTCTTTCTTTTATTTCTGCAGTTACAATCTATTTACATATAAGATTATTAGGATTATATTGACAATGAAAGAGAAAACAATAGATGGAAGGGGATGTTTTTATGTTAAAAAAAGCAGCACTAGGGATTTCATCGTTAGCAATCACAGCGTTCGTCGGATTAGGGATGGCAACAGAAGCTTCAGCTGGACCAGCAGCACCACTTACTTCACTAAACGTCGTACAAGTAGAGTCTGAGCTAGGCGGGGTAGAAACAATTAATCAGAACAGCTTCAGTACATCGCGTAACCACGGGGGAAAATATTTATATATTACAACGAAAGAAATGGGTTATGGCCAAAACCCATTTGTTAAAATGAATGGTTCTAATGTAAAAAGTATTGATTCCACTATAATTGGGGGAAGACCAATCGTTGGCTGGTATTATAAATGGGATGCTTCTGGACACCAACAAGGAACCTTTGAGTACCAAAAGACATCTATAAATGCACCATTTAATACAATGCGTACATCAATTTATATCCAATAATTTTGAAAGCGTTCGCACATATAGAATAGTAAAAAAGGTACTTCTAGGAGTACCTTTTTTTGATTTGAATCACGTTCATCTATATTTATAATCCCGATTCCACAGCAAGAATGCTTCCCATAAAACAAAATCCTAAATGTCTATAAAATTGTTATGAACGCGTAGTACAAGTCCTCTACAATAAAAGTGCGTAACCTTAAATATTTTAAACTCAATAGTTATTTATTAAGTTCGTTTATTTTATTTAATAAATTTAGTATAAATAGCCAAATTGCACCTAGACTCAGAGTGAATTTTACATCTGTAAAAGTAACGAAAGAAATCCAAAGTTTACAGTTTCAATCGATTGATGAAAGTACTTCAAATTATTTGATACGAGGGGGAAAGTACGAGGATTTCTTTGTTCAAGGAGAAGAAATTTATACATATTCATTTTTCAGAAAAAGATGGGGTTAACCCCGTCATAAAAAGTCCGTTTTTATAACGGGACTATTTATGACGATTCCTATTTATACTTTTTACGATTAAAAGAAAAAGAGAATGTTAATCTAAATGTTTAGCACTCACTGGACAGTCTCTTGTCGGTGTATGTCTAGTAAGAGAAAAGATAGCCAAACCTAAAGATAATAAAACTAAAGATCCACCAACCCAGGCCATATTGGCGACATTATGTACTTGTTTTAAAGCTATACCTCCAACTGCAGAGCCGAGTGAAATTCCTATTTGTAGGGCTGAATTATTAAAACTTTGCTGTATATCTGACGTATCCGGGGCAATTTGGATTAAATAACTTTGTTGAGGTGGTGCAAGCCCCCAACTCAATGCAGCCCAAACTATCATAACAGGAATAAATAGGATAATAGAAACTGCAGTAAACGGTAATATAAATAAGATTAGAGCAAATAGAGTAATAACTATCAAAATACTTTTTTGAGCGCCTATTTTATCTGATAATACACCGCCAAACGCACCGCCACTTACTGCAGCTATACCAAACACTAAATAAAATATGCTAATCCAATAAGGGCTTAGGTGAAACTTATTTTCTAAAAAAGGAGTAAAATAAGCATATAGAGTATAGTGTCCTGCTAACATAAACATGGTAGCTAGATGGGCAGATCCTAGTTTAAGACTACAAACGGCCTTTAATTGGATAGATAAAGGAGTTCGGTTTTCCTCTCCAGGTATTTTATCTAAAAATACTGAAATTAAGATAATAGACCCCAATGATAAAATAGCTATACATAAAAAAATAATTCTCCAGCCAAATGTGTTTGAAATTAATATGCCTAGTGGTACTCCTAGTACAAGTGAAGAGCTAATACCCATATAAATTAATCCTAATGCTTTTGCTCGATAAGCGGGATTAACAATTTTAGCTGCAATTGTTAGGGAAAGTACTACAACTAAAGCAGTACTCATAGCAGTTAAAATTCTTGCTATCATCATAAAAGTAAAGCTCGGACTAAAATAAGTAAGTAGATTACCAATTAGAAAAATGTAAAGTGAAATAATATATAATTTTTTTCTTTCCACTTTACTTGTGAAAATCAATAATACAGGACCTGCTATTGCATAAGTAAAGGCGAAAATTGTAATTAATTGACCAGCGGAACTTAATGAAACATTAAAATCTTTAGCGATGTCTGGCAATATTCCTCCAACGATAAGCTCTACAAGACCTACCGCTATCGTTGCTAAAGCTAATATAAATACTTTGAAATTCATTTTTTGTAATCCCTTCTCGTCATTATTTACCTTAGAACAAAAAAACTCCTGACTACAAACGCTAAAAGACGCATTTTGTAGTCAGGAGTTGTTGGTTCCTGGTAGAGACCCCCAAGCCATATTCTTGGAGTTATACATGATTCTCATATGTAATTAATCAACGTAATAGAAAATACCATATTATTTTTTAGATTTCAATAAAAAATTTGCATTTGTACATGTGATCTTATTAATCATTTTATTTTTTATCGTTGTAGGATGCACTAATATCTTCAGTTGATGTGCACGGGGTTACCCCCATCTTTTTTCATTTCTTTGTAGTAATTTTTAAACACAGTGTATTGATATTGGGTTAACCCGAGAATTTACACTTTATGTAATACAAAGAAAAGTGAGGGGAAGTTTACGATTACATATAGAAAATAAAAAAAGAAACCAAGAACTAAGAAATATTTGTTTATATTCAATTGCAAAAGCAGTATCACTATTCGGTAGCTCTATTTATAGTTTTGCATTAGGATTGTATGTTTTACAAATAACCGGATCTGCGTTAAATTTTGCGATTACGCTCATATTAGGAACGATTCCAATGATTGTTATGAATCCATTTGCTGGTGTCATTGCTGATAAGGTTGATAAAAAGAAACTCGTCGTTTGCATGGATGTATTAAGCGGGTGCTTATTAATAACTGTTTATATATTAAGCAACTATTATGGATTAAACTTATTCATTATTTATACTACTACCTTTCTTATGACAGTATTTACAATGTTTTTTGGAATAGGATTAGAGGCCGTAAAACCGAATATGGTTACTAAAGAACGGTTAATGAGTATTAATTCTATAAGTAAAATTATCGATTCTATATCTTTAATTTTAGGTCCTATGTTAGGGGGCATTGTTTTTGCAGTCTTTGATATAAAAACTTTTATCATTATTAACGGTATTTCATTTATCCTTTCGGCTATATCCATATTGTTTATAAACTTTAAATTGTGCGAGCAAAACATAAATGAGGAATGTTCAATTAGAGAAATTAATTTTATTGAAGATATAAAGGAGGGATACTCTTACTTATTGGAGCGGAAAAGCTTAAAAAATACTTTTAGTATTTTAATTTCACTTAATTTCTTTTTAGGCTTTGCTGTAACCGTTCCGTTGCCATACATTATTAACACAGTTCTCAATCTTAATTCTAAGCAATTTGGTATGATTCAAGGGACTTTTTCGATAGGTATGATAGTTGGTGCAATATTAGTAAAAAAGATAACTGATTGTTTTTCTTATTCTTATCTATTGAAAAAAATAAGTTTTATGTTGGCAATTTTTATGATAGTTTCAGGAATACCTGTTTTATTTAAACCTATTGTAGTAAATAATTTGGTATATGTTACTACGTATTGCATGATTATGTTCTTTTTAGGATTTATGATAGCACAAATTGATATTCCTTTAATGTATTTCATGCAAAATGAGATTCCTGAAGAATATAGAGGAAGAGTTCTTAGTATTGGATTAAGCTTAGGTAAAATAATGCAGCCAATAGCACTTGCAATATCAGGACTGTTATTAAATTTCATTCCAGCCTACACGCTTCCCATTGCAGGAGGGATTGTATTTTTTACTTTGAATAAAATTTTAGCAAATAAGTTAAATTTAGAAATTCATTCAAAAGATTATAGTGTTTAACGTAACTTAAAAAGCGCAGGATTCTAATCCTGCGCTTTTCTATCGTAATTCAGCTGTTTTTCTAATAACGATCTTATCAATTTCATCTTCTTCATCACCAATAAATAATCCTCGTTCTTTTAAATATGCTTCAAAATATAAATCTGCTTCAGCGCGTTCGTCATATGGCTTTACAGAGAGAACGAAACCTAATTTGTTTTGTTCTTCTAAATGAGAAGTGGAGATGTAAGCCGGTACATTATGGCGTAAAAAGAGTTCTTTAACCGGAATAATCATATCTTTCATTAATTTCGTTAGCATACCCATTTCAAACTCGAAATTAAAGCGATCTATACTAGATAAATCAGCGAATACTACACCGATAAAACCTGTATTAAATACTTCTTGATATTCTACATCTTCGTCATGGCCGCCGTAAAAATTCTTTTCGATTAAATAATTGACAAAATAAGCAACGCCATCACTTTGTTCAAATGGTTTCGTTGAAAGAACAAAGCCAATTTTCTTTTGTTTATGTAAATACACACATGACATGTATGCTGAAATGTTATGTTCTTTAAATAAAGCACTTGTTGCTCCAGAGAGACCATCTAATACGTGATGAACAATTTGAAGTTTTTTACGAGCGAAATAATAGGATTTCTTTTGTAACTCCAATGTATCAATAAAGACAGAGCCGATAAAGCCTGTATTTGAAATAATAGGTGCTTGCTTTTTTCTTCCTCTGCGCTTTAATGGAGCCATTGTTAAAATCATCCCTTCATGTACGTTTAAAATAAAAAGAACGTTTGTTCGTATATTTATATTTTACTATTAAAACGCTATAAAGTAAAGGGTTTTTGATGAAAATATAACAAAAAAGACACCTTATAAAAGGTGCCTTAAACGCTGTAGGGAATAGGGTTTACCCTAACTATTTATATTATGATACAGAAACAATCTCTTCTGTATCTTCTACATCTAAATGACAGTCCATAGTACGAACATCTTGATCTTCATGACTTCCGAAATAAATAGTAATTTTCATATGTATCGCTCCTTTATTCTAGGAATACCTAAAATAATTACTAGTAATGTTAATATTTATTATATACCACTTTTTTCATTCCGACAACGTTATATCATTTTTAATTATTTTAAACTATAGAGCACAATTTAAAGAGGTACTTTTTATAGAAAAAGGTAAATTTCTAATA
>NZ_WEII01000013.1:0-78307 GCF_009183805.1 Bacillus sp. B2-WWTP-C-10-Post-4
ATTAATTACAGATTCGGTCAAAATTTATCTTAGTTTAACGATGTTCACAAAAAAGATGCGAAGCTTTATTCTCCAAGTAAAGATTCTAAGTGAGTTTTGATTAAAATTTTTTTATAAAAATCTCATACTTAGTTAAAAAGAGTAATTCTATTTTGATCAATCGTTTTTTCAAAATGAATTTTTTTGTTGTTAAATAAAGATTTGTGACTTCATTTTTATCAAATTTTATTCCAAACCAACATATAGTTATAGCTTTAAAATAAATTTACAAATTTGTATCTAAAAGGGGTGTTTTTGTGTCGAAAAAGAACATCTAGAATTGGTAAGTGGATAGAACTCTATAGATTAAAGTTTTACTTTATCGGATTCACTTTTATTTATCTGAATTTTCCGTTACTATTTTAAGTATCCGTGAACAATTTCCTTTATTACGACAAGAAGAGACGGTAGATTCATGGACATTACAAGGGGGCTTATTATATGAAAGTGAAAGCAAAAACATATTTAAGTATAGAAGAGATTATTTCATTACCAACCGTATCAAGTACAAACATAAGTGATGATGGTAAAAACGTAGCATTTGTTAAGAAGATGGCTGATTGGAAAGACAATATATATAGGAATCATGTATGGATATATGAAAAAGATAAGAAGCAGAGTTACCCATTATCAAATGGTGATATAGATAGTACACACCCATTATGGTCTCCAGATGCTAGGTGTATCGCATATCTTAGTCCAGTTGGTGATGGGGAAAATCAAATATTTGTTAAGTCACTAGATGATTATAGAGAGGTTCAAATTACTGATGAGAAAGAAGGAGTCAGTACATTCAAATGGGGTCCTACTGGCAAGGGTCTTTATTATGTTACGCAGTCAAAAGAATGTGAAGAGATAAAGAAACGTAAGGACCTATATGGAGATTTTCAACATATAGGTAAGGAACACCAGAATAATTGTTTATATTACATTGAAATAGAAAAGGTGATACAAAGTGATACAGATGAACACGAGAACAGAGTTGTTTATCAATTAACGGATGGTAAGGACTTTCATATCCATGAATTTGATATTTCAAATGATGGTAAAAAGGTTGTATTTATAACGACACCAAGCTCAAATATGGCAGATTATATAAATGGAGATCTATACATACTCCATATTAAAGCTGGAGAGCTACAAAAGCTGAATGTGGATAAGTTGTTGGGAGGGAGTGTTTGCTTTTCTCCTGACGGCAGTAAAATATGTTACACAGCAAGCATAAGAGAGAAGGATTACTATAGAAACCATATACAAGATAGTACGTTAGAGATATATGATATGAATACTGGAGAGGTAATTCAGCCTCTAACAAACTTTGATAGTACAGTTATGCCATTACAGTGGACAGCTAAAGGAATTTTAATTAGATGGCAGGATAAAACGAATTATCGTATTGGATTACTAGCTGAAGATGGCACTGTGGAAGCATTAAGCGACAAGATAGATGGCTTTATAATGGATGCCTCTATAACAAAGGATGGAAATCATATAACCTATAATAAGGCTATAACAAATGAAACCTTTGAAATCTATTTAGACGATAAAAAAATAACGGATGAAAATAGCTTTTTCAAAGGGAAACTTAAAAGTAACAGGGAAATCATCTCATTGAAAAGTAGTGATGGTCTTGAAATAGAAGGTGTTTTATCAACGCCAGTAGAGTTTGACACTAATAAAAAATATCCTTTATTAGTAGTAATTCACGGTGGTCCGGCTTGGGCATCTTTTCCGATATTTTCAGACTGCTTCAATGAGAAATATCCGATTGAACAGTTTGTTGAAAAAGGCTTTATCGTTTTAGAGCCAAATTACAGAGGAAGTTCAGGTTATGGTAATGAATTTTTAAAAGCTAACTATAGAAAACAGGGGATTGCTGACTACGACGATGTTATATCAGGAGTTGATAAACTAGTTGATCAAGGGATAGTAGATAAAGATAGAGTAGGAGTTATGGGATGGAGCAACGGTGGATATGTATCAGCTTTTTGTTCTACATTTAGTAGCAGGTTTAAAGCTATTTCAGTTGGCGGTGGAATAACTAACTGGAGTACCCATTATGTAAATACAGATATACCTTACTTTATTAGAATGTATTTAGGAAATACTCCATGGAATGATCCAGATATATATACGAAGACATCACCTATGACGTATATTAAATCAGCTTGTACGCCTACCTTAATTCAACATGGGGAAAAGGATGCAAGAATTCCAATTACAAATGCATATGATCTATATCAAGGATTAATGGATATGGAAGTTGATACAGAATTAATTATATTTAAAGGAATGGCATATAGTTCTGACCAACCAGGAGTTCGTGTGGCTATTATGAAGCAGAACTTGATGTGGTTTTCACACTATATTCTTGGAGAGAGCATGGAGGGTTTTAGGACTTTATAATGGATTTTTGTACAAGGCATAAGGTTGAAATGCTCTTCATATTGAGATGATTTATTATAAAATATATACTGAAACTACTATCAGTACACACATCAGGGAGGTCTAATATGACAGGAAATAAAAATGACTTACTAGTAGAAAAAAGTGAAGAGCTATTGAAAGTATTACAAGCTCGTTTTGAGAAAAACATGAACCGCCATGAAGGTCTTGAATGGGCTAAAGTTGAAGCGAAGCTGACTACTAATAATGAAAAATTGTGGTCACTTAACGAAATGGAAGTAACTGGTGGTGAGCCGGATGTTATTGGTTATGATGAAGAAAAGGACGAATATACTTTCTATGATTGTTCAAAGGAGAGTCCTAAAGGCCGCAGAAGTCTTTGTTATGATCTTGAAGCGTTGGAATCAAGAAAAAAGCATAAACCAGAAAATAACGCTATTGATGTGGCGGCCGCTATGGGTATTGAGTTATTAACGGAAGAACAATATCGAGAGTTACAACAACTTGGAGATTTTGATATGAAATCATCGAGTTGGGTACAAACACCTTCAGATATTAGAGAGCTTGGTGGTGCTCTATTTTGCGATTATCGCTTTGGACATGTTTTCGTGTACCACAATGGAGCAGACTCTTACTATGCTGCCAGAGGTTTTCGTGGTTCATTAAAAGTTTAAATTAGGATAAATAAGAAAAAGAGCCTATATTCAGGCTCTTTTTCTTATTTATATTTTAAAAGTAAATTGTTACTACGCAGTTTTACTTAATTTATATGTTCTGTGGTTGTTTTTACGGAAAAGTTTAGGGAAAACATAGCCATCTAATCCAATACGTCCAGCGTTCTGCCCTGCAACTAAAATGAACATAGTCAAAATAAGCAGGTTTGGGTTTACACTAACAGTTCCGCTTAATAAAAATGAAAGATTCATTATGATTCCGAAAAATGCAGCTGTTTTTGTTAATCCGCCTAAAATCAAACCTAGACCTACTAAAATTTCTCCCCATTGAACTAAAAAGCTAAATAGGTCTGCGTTTGGAAGGACAAAATGTTGAAGGAAATCTGCCCACCAACTTTGTACTGCAGGGTGGTCCCCTGATGCTTGAGCAATAGCACCCTTTAGAAAGCCACTTGCGTCAAAAGATTGTCCGAAGACTTTGCCTATCCCAGCAGCGAACCATGTATATCCTATGTAAAGCCGTAAAAGTAATAATATGAAAGTAGCACGTTTATCAGTTCTTAAAAAATTGATAACCATTGAAATCCCTCCAATATTGTATTTACACGTTTATTATATATCCAATGTGAAAAGATTCACAATGGAGAGAATGTGAACAAGGATAGGTTGTGAATAATTGTTTTATTTTTTGTAACATTTTATCTGCTTTGATAAACTAAGAATAGAGATATATGTAAAGGAGACAAAGACTCAATATGTGGATGAACTTGTAATGATTAGAAACTACTAGATAGATAAATTTTGCTCTCATAAGCGAGGGTTTGTTTAGTTATCTGTAAATCATTCAAGGAATGCATATTTGGCTTGTACATCCCTTTTATAAGGATAGGTGCCTATTTTATGTATCTGTCTTTTTTGTGGGAAAGTTTATATCTCTTATATAAAATATGCGTCCTTTAAACTTGGAGGAGTATATGATGAACCAATTAAAAAATAAAGTAGCAGTTATTACAGGGGTAAGTCGTCTAGATGGTATAGGGGCAGCGATTTGTAAAGAATTAGCAGAATCAGGATACGATATATTTTTTACGTATTGGACAGCTTACGATAAAGAGATGCCTTGGGGCGTTGATAAAAATGAACAAATACAATTAAAAGAAGAGTTACTAAAAAACGGTGTTAAAGTATCAAGTATGGAGTTAGATTTAACTCAGAATGGTGCACCAAAAGAGCTTATAAATAAAGTTACTGAACAATTAGGGTACCCTCATATGTTAATTAATAATGCAGCATATTCTACGAATAATGATTTCTCTACGTTGACTGCTGAAGAATTAGATAAGCATTATATGGTAAATGTTCGTGCGACTACATTGCTCAGTAGTCAATTTTCCCGGGGATTTGATAAGAAATCTGGTGGTAGAATTGTTAATATTACTTCGGGGCAATTTCAAGGTCCTATGGCAGGAGAACTAGCTTATGCGACAACGAAGGGAGCTATTGATGCTCTTACTAGTACGTTGTCAGCAGAGGTAGCTCATTTAGGAATAACAGTGAATGCAATTAATCCAGGACCAACCGATACAGGATGGATGACTGAAGAGATAAAACAAGGGTTAAAGCCGATGTTTCCTTTTGGCAGAATTGGTGAGCCAAGGGATGCAGCTAGACTCATTAAATTTTTAGTAAGTGAAGAGGCCGAGTGGATTACTGGGCAAGTTATTCATTCAGAAGGTGGATTTAAAAGATAAAAAAGAAGGCATCTCACGAGGGTGAGATGCCTTCTTTTTTAATCTTTCTTCAATCTTCGTGCAACACCATTCCCTAAAGACTGTAATCCTTGAACGAGGATAATTAAAATAAAGACGGTTGCATACATTACTTCAGGCTCGTAGCGTAAATGTCCGAAGCGGTATGCTAAATCCCCTAGCCCGCCAGCACCTACAAGGCCAGCCATTGCTGTTGCGCCGATTAAGCCGATCGTTGCGATTGTTAATCCGAGTACAAGGGAGGGACGAGCTTCTTTCACCATGACGTGCCAAATGATTTTTATAGTAGAGACTCCCATCGCTTGGTAGGCTTCAATGACACCGCGATCGACTTCTAGTAAAGCTGTCTCCATTAAACGTGCGATATAAGGGGCTGTGAAGACGACAAGCGGTACGATAACACCTTGCACGCCAATGGACGTTCCCATTAGAAATTTTGTAAAAGGTAAAATAAAGAATAATAGAATGATAAATGGAAGAGAGCGAATGATATTAATAATTGTATTAAGAATAGGATAGATGATTTTATTTTCACGCTGCCCACCAGGTCTCGTTAAAACAAGTGTGACGCCAAGTGGTAATGCAATAAGGATCGAGATGAGTAATGAGATAGATGTCATTTGAAAGGTTTGGATTGTGGCTTCCCATATGACTTTACCCCATTCATCCAAAAAGGACTTGTTTCCCATAATCTGTTCTACCTCCTTCTACGATGATTCCTTGCTCTTGTAAAAATGATAAAGCACGGTGGATTTCATTTTGTTCCCCTTGCATATGAACGACTAGTTTCCCATATGCTTCATGTTTTAACTGCGTAATATTACCGGATAAAATATTCGGATACACTTGGAAACGTTTTGTGGCAACGGCTAAGGCAGGTTCCCCTGAAGTAGTGCCAATAAATGAAAGTGTTACAATTTCTCCAGTACTTTGTAGTTCTTTCTGTACCTCTTTTGGAATTTTCGCTGCAAATGCGCTATTTACAAATTTCTTCGTGGTTACATGTTGTGGGTTTGTGAAAATATCTTTTACAGTCCCACTTTCGACTACAGATCCATGTTCCATAACAGCAACGCGGTCACATATACGCTGGATGACATTCATTTCATGTGTAATGAGTAAAATCGTAATTCCGATTTCTTCGTTAATCTTTAATAACAAATCAAGGATAGAATCGGTTGTTTCGGGATCTAATGCGCTCGTGGCTTCATCACTTAATAACACTTCAGGTTCATGTGATAGCGCACGAGCAATTGCAACACGCTGTTTTTGACCACCAGAAAGTTCGCTTGGATACGCATCTTTTCTATTAAAAAGATCGACAATGCGTAAATACTTTTCTACTCTTTTTTCAATTTCTGCTTTTGGAATGCCAGCAAGCCGTAACGGTAATGCGATATTTTCATAAACGGTAACAGTTTTAAGTAAATTGAATCCTTGGAAGATCATTCCGATTTTTTGTCTCGATTTTGCTAGTTCTTTTGTCGATAACGTTGTTAAGTCTTGTTCGTTTACAATGATATTTCCTGTCGTTGGTTTTTCTAATAAATTTACACATCGAATCAATGTACTTTTACCAGCGCCACTATACCCAATGATTCCAAATACCTCGCCTTTTTCTACTTTAAGGGAAGTAGACTTAAGAGCCTCAACATTCCCTTTTTTTGTTGTAAATACTTTGGATATGTTTTTTAATTCAATCATTATCGTCAGCTCCTACCAAGATGGTAAAACTGAACCATCAAATTTTTTCTCGATAAACTCTTTTACTTCTTTAGATTGATAAGCTTTCTTTAATTTGTTTACAACGGCATCATCTTTATTTTCAGTACGAACAACGACCCAGTTCACATATGGTGAATCTTTTCCTTCGTGGAAGATAGAATCTTTCGCTGGACTTAATTTTGCACCTAATGCAAAGTTTGTGTTAATTGCAGCTGCTTTCACTTCACTTAGTTGTGTTGGTAATTGAGATGCCTCTAATTCGACAATCTTTAATTTTTTTGGATTTTCAATTACATCTTTTGCAGTTGCTTTTTCTGTAGCCTTTGGATCAACTTTTAAAACCCCTGCTTTTTCAAATAATTTTAAAGCTCGAAGTTCATTCGTTGGGTCATTTGGTACAGCAATTGCGTCGCCCTCTTTTAAGTCTTTTACATCTTTTATATCTTTAGAATATACGCCCATAGGGAATGTTACTGTTGAAAATACTTCAGCTAATTTCATATTGCGTTCAGCTTTAAATACATCTAAATACGATTTCGTTTGGTAACTATTTACATCAAGGCTTTTTTCATCTAATGATACGTTTGGCGCTACATAATCATTAAATACTTTTATATCAATTTCGAGACCATCTTTTGCTACAACTTCTTTTACCTTTTCAAAAATTTGTTCATGTGGTCCACCTGTTACACCGACAGTAATCTTTTTCTCGTCTAATGCTTTTACCTCTTTATCTGAACTCACGCTACATGCGCCTAATAATAATACTGCTCCGCTTACAATGCTTAATAATACCTTTTTCATCTATAAATCCCCCTTCATATACGTTCCAAAATAAAAAGCACCTCCCAAAAATAAGAGAGGTGCCGAATAGACGAAATAGATTCCTCTCTTATCTTCCAAAACGAAAACTCGTTTTGCAGGAATTAGCACCTTAGCTTATACGTCATAAGCTCGGTTGCCGGGCATCATCGGGCCAGTCCCTCCGCCACTCTTGATAAGAGTATGTGTATGTAGTTTTGAATATGGTACTAATAGTAAATCGTACAAAAAGAATTGTCAATGATATTTTCTGAATATATTTTATTTTAAGATAATCGAAACGTTCCCCTTTTTATGTCCTTTTTCTACATATATATGAGCTTCAGCAATTTCTTCTAATCGGTAAGTTCTATCAATAACAGGTTTTAGCTTTCCTGTTTCAGCTAGTTGTTTTAGTAGGTTCATATCTTCTTTACTGACCTTTGCCATCATTCCGTTCACAGATACATATTTTCCATTAGGCATTAATGCATCTGTACAAAGAGACTTTTTATATTTTCCAACTGCATCAAATATAATATCGTAGTGCTCGCCCTGCTTAGTAAAATCTTCTTTCATATAATCAATTACGTTGTCTGCCCCTAAAGCTGTTACTAATTCGAAATTCGAACTACTACAAATGGCTGTGACAGTCGCCCCGAAGTATTTAGCAAGTTGTATGGCAGCTGTCCCTACTGACCCAGAGGCGCCGTATATAAGTACTCGTTGCCCTTTTTTTATCTGTCCTTTTCTAAGGAAGTGCAATGCTGAAGTTCCGCCGAAAGGAATAACGGCAGCTTCTTCATATGTCACATTGGTAGGTTTTAATGCTATTAATCCACTTTCATGCACGCATGTATATTCCGCATAACCACCAAGGTTTAGTTCTGTTAATGCAAAAACTTGATCTCCTTTTTTAAATTGTGTTACATCTGTTCCAATGTCTTCGATTTCACCGGATAACTCTACGCCAAGTATAGGTTTTCTCGGTTTTCTGAAACCTAATATGATCCGCATAGGAATCCAAAATAAGAGGGGGCTATTAAAGCCACGTATTCTACAATCTCCAGTCGATACACTTGTTGCGTGAATTTTAACTAATACTTCATTTTTTTTAGGTTTAGGCTTTTCTACATTTTGAAGCTGGAGAACATTAGGTGGTCCGTACTTTGTACAAATAATCGCTTTCATAATGACCTCCTGAAATGAGTTGTTATTATTTACATCATATTTAAACTTTTTCTCAAACATGTTGTTATATAGGAAATAAATTTAAAGATAAATATTACGAATTATATAGATTTCATAGGAAAAGAGATGATATTATTTTTGGGAAGGAGGGGACGTTATGAAAAAACTTATTTTAATTTCAAGTTTAGTACTTGCAGTCGGTCTAGGAGTAGGGTGTAGTAATGAGAAAACAAAAAAGACTGACGAACCGAAAAAAGAAGCTGTGCAGAAAGAAAAGGAATTAACAGCGAAGGATGTTTTTAATAAAGCGAATGAAGCTTTTAAAAACGAAGAAAATGTAACGATGACATATGATGTGGGAATAAAGGCTGAAGGAACAGAGATGAATGTAATAAAGGCTAAAATGCAACTAGAGCCGAAGAAAAAAAATTCTCGTTCTGAAATGAATGTTTCTGGTACAGAGGTTGTTGTTTATGATGTGGGTGGCAAAATTGCTGGTCAGTTAAAAAATCCTAATACGGGTGAAATTATGTCTGTACCAGAGGAACAATTGAATGCTAACGGAATGAACGCGACTCAAGGAATGGTAGATAATTTAAAGATTCCATCGGAAATTTTAAATAAAGTGAAGATGGAGAAAAGTGGAGATAATTATAAGCTGAAGTTTGCATTAAAAGGGCAAGAGACAGAGAGTATGTTAGCTAGTATGGATGAAAAGCAGAAACAAATGCTACAAGGCCAAAATGCAAAGATAGAAGAAATAGATGGAGAATATATTATTACAAAAGATTTTAAATATGAATCAGCAAAGATAGATATGGTTATGAGTAGCAATGGTGAGGATAAAGCGCACATTATTACGGATGCAAAGTTTACATCGTATGATAAATTTGATCCAATACAATTGCCAGCAGCAAAGTAATCACTGTCAAGAGAGGTACCTGAAAGAACGGGTATCTCTTTTTGTTGCTAATAAGGAGAGTGTCCTTTGAAAAAAAGAAAGATAGCAGTGGTCATTGTCGCATATACGGTTTTGCTTGCAACGTCTGTACATACGTATAAAAAACAAATTGATCATCCTATTATGAGTGATGTAGGTAAATTGCTTCCGACAAAAATAAAACGTGTTGAAAGTGCTACGGAAGAGCACTCGTTAATAAAATTAGTGCGAGATGCAAAAGTTTCAGGAGAGAAAATTTCCATTGCAGGCATGCAACATAGCCAAGGAGGACAGACATATTATCCGAATGGCACGATGCTCGATATGAAAGGATATAATAAAATATTAGAATTTGATCCAGAGAAGAAGCGGATTACAGTTCAAAGTGGTGTCACCTGGAATGATATTCAGAAGAAAATAAATCCTTATGGCCTCGCGGTACAGGTCATGCAGTCTCAAAATATTTTTACTGTTGGCGGTTCATTAAGTGTAAATGTACACGGGCGTGATATTCGTCATGAGGCACTGATTGATACAGTAGATTCATTTAGATTGTTAATGGCAGATGGCACGGTACGTAATGTAAGTAGAGAAGAAAATGCAGAGTTATTTCCATATGTCATTGGGGGTTACGGTTTATTTGGAGTTATTTTAGATGTGACGCTGAAGTTAACAGATGATGAATTATATGAAATGCACACGAGAATGATAGATTATAAAGAATACGCATCTTATTTCAAAGAGAAAGTGAAAAGAGATGAGAATGTTCGTATGCACTTAGCGCGTATTTCTGTTGCTCCAAATTCATTTTTAAAAGAGATGTATGTGACAGATTATACTTTGGCACAAAATCAAAATATGAGAGAAGAGTACAGTGAATTAAAGGAAGAAAATATTATAGCTGCACCGAAATTTTTGCTTGGGTTATCACGTTATAGTGATTGGGGAAAGAATACATTTTGGGATATACAAAGAGGTTATTTTGAACGTACAGATGGAAAGTATGAGACGCGTAATAATGTTATGAGATCAGATAGTGCTTTTATGGAATATGAAAATCCAAATAGGACTGAAGTGTTACAAGAATACTTTGTGCCTATAGATGCTTTCACAGAGTATATAGATGATTTACGTAACGTATTAAATGAAGAAGAGTTTAATTTACTCAACATTACGATTCGTTACGTGGAAAAGAATGAAGATGCAGTTTTGTCCTATGCGAAAGATGATATGTTTGCGCTGGTTCTTTTAATTAACCAGGGACGCTCAGAGAGTGAGATAAAGAAAACAGAGGATGTCATTCGAAAGATGATTGATATTACTTTAAAGCATAATGGTAGTTACTATTTGCCGTATTATTCTTATCCAACGAAAGAGCAGTTAAAGAGGGCATATCCTCGCATTGAAGAATTTCTCAAGAAAAAGAAGGAAATAGATTCAGAAGAGAGATTTGTGAATTTATTTTATAGGGAGTATACGAAATGACATATAGAAGATTTGTGGCTTCGCAAAGTATCATCATGATGGCAGGAAGTATGGTATTTCCTTTTTATATATTATTGCTTCGAAACGTTGGAAATAGCTTCTCGCAATTTGGCTGGGCGTATGGCTTATTTGCTTTAACATCAGCACTTGTATATCCACTAGTGGGAAAGGTATCTGATCAAGTAGGGGATAAAAAATTATTAATCATATACGCTTGGTCCATGGCAATCTTAATGCTTTGCTTTCCAATTGCCACGGAAGTTTGGCATGTGTATATTCTTCAAATTGTAATGGGCGTTTTAGGTGCTGTGCAGCGTAATACTGAGAAGACTTCGTTAGCACGAAAGGTTGCGCAGGAAAAGGCTGGTTATGAGATTGGAAAATACCATGTGTGGACATCCATTGGCGGAGCAGTAGCGGTTATTGCCACGGGATATTTAGTAGATTTCTTTACGATTGGTACAATTTTTTATATTGCATCTATTCTATATGTAGTGAGCGGGATTGTATTAAGTAGTAAAAAAATATAACTATTCCTATTTTCACCTTAATACCCTTTATTTGTTATACTAAAAGGGAATACAAAAGAAAAGGGGACAGTGCCTTTGATGAAATTTGTAGTTTTAGCTATTCTTACTTTGTTTTTGATTCCATGGACAAGAAGTAGTAGTAAGCTTCGAGCAGTGGATAAGAAGGGAGATAAGAAGGTTGTAAAGGGTAAGAAATCATCTATTTTAGTTATTCCTATTTTATTTTGGATAGGTATTGCAATCTATGAATACTTTTGGCTAATTGATGATCGAGTAGATTCGATTCTTACTCATTATTCTGTTGCAGTAGCAATTTTAATTGGGCTTGTTTTATTTTCACAAGATCAAATAGGGAAATTAGAAGGTACATTAAAAGGACTTCTAATGTTTATTTTACTCGCAAGTTACGGCTACTTTGGTTATTTGCACGATATAGTAATCTCGCAAAAGAAATATGATTCTGTTGTTAAGGTAGAGAAAGATATTTCAGAGCCATTTACTGAAAATGACCAGCCGTTTACAGTGCCGCCAAAGACAGCGGAGAATAAGATGAAAAAAGTATTTGGTGATATTCCAAAAGTAGCTTATTTTGAGCTAGGAGAATTAACGCCACAAATGGTAAACGGCGAAGCTTTATATGTAGCGCCGATTGAAGTTTCAGGGTTTTTTAAAGCACGTAAAGCTGAGACAATTCCAGGGTATGTAACGATGTCAGGTACGAATCCTGATGCGGAAGCGAAACTGCACCTCGGTTATAAAATGAAATATGTGCCAAGCATGTTTTTTGGTAATAATTTAGAGCGTGTGGTAAGGCAAGCAGAACCAAATTTAATCTTTAAAGGAAAACCTAAATTTGAGGTTGATGATAAAGGAAAACCATATTATACAATGACGTACGGTGAATTTATTTCAGGAAGATCTGGATTTGAGGTAGAAGGTGTTGTCGTAGTAGATGCACAAACAGGTGAAGTGAAAAGATATGATAAAGGAAAGGCACCTAAATTTGTTGATGGTGTATTAAATCATGAGACTGCATCTACGTTAAATACGTACTTTGGCAAATATATTCACGGATTTTGGAATACGAAATTCTCGCAAACAGATATGAAAATTCCGACTGAGTGGGGAACGAAAGAAGGCGTGACCCCGATCTTTGGTAAAGATGGAACACTGTATTATTTTACAGACTTTACTTCTCCAAAAGAAGGAGTAGATTCAGCTCTAGGCTATTCATTAGTAGATGCACGCACAGGCAAGCTATATTACTATAATGGAAAAGAAGTAAAGGGGATTATGGATGGTTCAGCAGCTACAGAAGTAGTAGATAATTCCTTTAAGAGAGAGAAATGGCATGGGACAATGCCTGTCATTTATAACGTATACGGTAAACCAGCTTGGATTATTCCGGTTGTTGATGACGGAGGCCTAGTACGTGCGCATACAGTTGTATATGCTGCTAATGCAAAAATATTTGCGACAGGTTCTTCGCAGAAAGAAGCGCTTGAGAATTATAAAAACGTAATGAGCGGTAATGGTGATACATTTAGACCAACCTCAACAGGAAAAGAAGCGCAAAAAGAAGGTATTGTACAACGTGTATATAAAGAAAAATCAGGTGAAAATACAATCGTGTACGTACTTTTAGAGAATGAACAAAAGGTATTTATGATACCAGTGAAGAAATTCCCATATGCTATGTTTACAGAAGTAGGAGATCCAATTCAAATTACATATTTAGATACGGGAGAGACGATGGCCTCAGTATCTAAATTTACGAATAGCAATGTGAAAAAGTAAAGCGATAGAATTTCTATCGCTTTTTTTACATTATGAAAGAGGAAAATGCGCTGTACTTGACGTATGTTTATGATGTAACTATAATTGTTACGATTCAGTGTGTATAGGAAAGGGTGAATTGAAAAAGTGAATGAAGTTAATCACGAAATATATAAACCTGTAAAGGCAAACAGGTTGTGGATGATTCTTGTATTAGGGACACTTACGGCGATTGGGCCATTATCTATTGATATGTATTTGCCTTCATTACCGAAGTTAACGGATGACTTGCAAACAGGTGCATCCCTAGCGCAGCTTACATTAACAGCTTGTTTGCTTGGGTTGTCAGTAGGGCAATTATTTGTTGGCTCAATTAGTGATATTTACGGAAGACGCAAACCACTTATTATTGCTCTTATTATTTATGTTGCTTCTTCTTTACTTTGTGCTGTTGCGCCATCTATTTGGACATTAGTATTATTGCGCTTCCTACAAGGAGCTTCAGGATCAGCCGGGATTGTTATATCACGTGCGATGGTAAGAGATATGTACTCAGGTTCTGAAATGACGAAGTTTTTCTCACTGCTTATGTTAGTAAACGGAGCAGCACCTATTTTGGCACCGATTATTGGGGGTCAATTGTTACAGTTTACAACGTGGCGCGGTGTTTTCATCGTTCTTGGAGCAATTAGCGTATTCATGTTAATCTCAGCTACTTTTGTATTGCGCGAAACATTACCTCCTGAAGAAAGAGAAACGGGTGGTTTGTCAGGGACTTTGGCGACGTACGGAAAATTGTTAAAGGACCGTCTGTTTATGGGATATGCATTGTCACAAGGATTAGTAACAGCGGCAATGTTTGCATACATTTCGGGCTCACCATTTGTGTTGCAGAACATATACGGAGCATCACCACAGCAATTTAGTTTATTCTTTGCGATTAACGGCATCGGTATTATTATTGCTAGTCAGGTAACGGGTCGTTTAGCGGGGAAAGTGAATGAGAAGACATTATTTGTTGCGGGTATTATTATCGCAGCTGTTGGTGGCCTATCTTTACTACTGACAATCGTACTAGGAATAGGTTTAATTGGTGTTTTATGTTCGTTATTCCTTGTTGTATCAAGTGTCGGGGTTGTATCAACAACTGGGTTCTCATTAGCAATGAGAAATCAGAAACAAGCTGCAGGAACAGCATCAGCTTTATTAGGTTTATTACAGTTTATTTCAGGAGCTCTTGTTGCTCCGCTAGTAGGTATCGGTGGAAGTAATACAGCATTACCGATGGGTATTGTTATTGCGCTTTGTGAAGTAGGAGCAGTGTTATGTTATCTATTTATGGCCAGAAGAAGTGAGAAACAGTTTGAACTGCAACAAAAACAAAATCTAGAGGCTTAACAAAAAAGAACTGATTCAAAGGGAATGTTTGAATCAGTTCTTTTTTCATTTCTTTGAAATACCTCATACAGTTTTGTAAGGTGATGTAGTAAAGCATTGCAAAAGTTATTTGTATAAAGTGACGATACTGTGACAAACATGTTGGTATATATATTACGGTGTCGTCTTAAGTGTAAAAAGTAGGATGTTCTCGGTATAATAACAAGTGGAGATAAAGAAACTATAATGAGTAATAGTTGTAGATAAAAGGAGAAGAAGAGATGAAGAAGGTTTTGGGTATTGCCGTAATGGGAGGAATGCTCCTTCTAGCAGGATGTAATGGAAATAAAGATACGAAAGAACCGAAAGAAAAGGTAGAGCAATCTAGAGAACAAACAGAAGAGATGAAAGAATACCGTGCAGTACATGAAAAATACGATATGAAAATGAATAAAGAAATTAATAAAGCACTGCAGTTATTTGAAGTAGCAAAAGAAAAGGGCGGTAAGGAAATAACGACTGCTACATATAAAGAAGATGTGCAAAAGGTAACAACGAGCATGTTAGAAGATATTGATCATATACGTAAAGAAATTCGTGTGCCGAAGTCGAAAGAGCAAGAACATGAAGTATATGTTGGTTTCTTGAATGAATCGGAACAAGCGATGAAAAAATTACAGAAGTTAGCTAAAGAAGAAGATTCATCGTTGATTCGTGATATAGAAATTAATTTTGCAACAGCATCGACATACTATAAACGTTTTCAAGCAGAAACGAAAAAATAACCTTGCCTGTGCAAGGTTATTTTTTCTTATTACCATCTCCGTCTTCATCTTCATCCTCGGATACTAATACCTTCTGCTCTTCGTGAAATTCGGAAATAGTTTGCCTGGTAATATTATCGAAAGGAGTATAAAAAAAAGTAATACGTTTCTTTTTAATAAAGAGTTTATAGAAGCCGATGATGACAAGTATAACGATTGTTAAGGGTAATCCTATAGTAGCAAGAAGTAAGGGGTCCATCTTATAACTCCTTTAACATCATTTCTTTTTATTATAAGCTGAAAAATGTAATTTCGATAAATGGATTAAAAACTGATTTTTCTAAATATACCCAATTTGATTGACTTTTCATTTTTTCAGAATTATAATTCGAAATATACAATTTGAACCAAATAATAATATAGCAATTTACTTATCCAGAGAGGTAGAGGGACTGGCCCTATGACACCTCAGCAGCGGGTTCTGTAGTAGGAACACCGTGCTAATTCCAGCAAGCAAGTCTTGAAAGATAAGTGATGGGCCTTTGTTTATTAAGCCTTGATCTTATTTTTTAAGATCAAGGCTTTTTGTATTCTAAAAAGAGAAAAGGGAGTAATGGAAAAAGTACGTTCATAAAACTAAGTAAATATATGTGTTTAGGGGGTTATTGAAGTGTATGTAATTAAAAAATTATCAGTTATGGTGTTCACGCTATGGGTTATTACGACGGTGACATTTCTAATTATGCATATTATTCCGGGGGATCCATTTTCATCAGAGGCAAAAATCTTTCCTGAAGAAGTGATCCAAAACATGAGAGCGAAGTATCACCTTGATGAACCGTTGTGGAATCAATATGTGGCTTATTTAGACGGTGTAGTTCATTTTGATTTTGGTGAATCTGTTCAATCAACCGGGCAAGGTGTATCAGAAATTATAACAACTGGCTTTGGTCCATCAGCAATTATTGGTCTACAAGCACTTGTTATTTCGTTGTTAGTCGGAATTGCTGCAGGTACATTTGCTGCTCTATATCATGGGAAAGTAATTGACTATAGTGTGAGTTTGCTCGCAATTCTAGGTATTTCTATTCCAAGTTTTATTTTAGCACCACTATTTATACAAGTATTCGCTATTCAATTCGAGCTTTTACCAGTAGCCTCTTGGGGAACATTTGAACATACAGTATTGCCATCCTTTGCGTTAGCGTTAGGGCCAATCGCAGTGATTACAAGGTTTGTTCGTTCTAATATGATCGAAGTACTGCAGAGTGATTATATTAAGTTAGCAAGAGCAAAAGGCATACCAATTAAGAAGATTATTATAAGACACGCTCTTCGAAATGCGATTGTTCCAGTACTTACATTTGTTGGACCGTTAATGGCTGGACTCTTAACGGGGACTTTCGTTATTGAAAAAATCTTTTCAATTCCTGGCCTAGGAAAATATTTTGTAGATAGTATTTTTAACCGAGACTATCCGGTGATTATGGGAACAACAATTTTCTATAGTGCATTATTAATTACTTGTATTTTCATTACAGATATTATTCACCGTATTGTTGATCCACGTATTCGTTCTATTACGTAAGGAGGGGGATGTTTAGATGGGGGCTTATGAAATTAATGACCAGTTATTAACAAATGAAGAGAAAAAAGAATTAACGATAAATAAAAATCAGCAAACGATTAGCAGAAAGAAAGAAGTGTTTCGTAAGTTTATATCGAATCCAATCGCAGTTTTAGGAACAGTGACGTTATTGCTAATTATTGTTTTCTCGCTTATTGGCGAAAGTTTAACTTCATTTACTGCGAGTGAACAAGTAAAAGAGGCAACAAATTTACCGCCGAGTAGTGAACATTGGTTTGGAACAGATGATCTAGGGAGAGATATTTGGGCACGTACTTGGGCTGGTGGGAAGATTTCACTAACAGTTGGATTAGTAGCAGCTGCCCTCGATATAGGGCTCGGTGTACTGATTGGTGGATTTAGTGGATATGTGAGAGGGCGTAATCGCCTTGGAACGTTAATTGATGAGTGGATTATAAGAGGAATTGAAGTATTATACGGCATCCCATATTTATTAATTGTTATTTTACTATTAATTGTTATGAAACCAGGTCTTTTCACCATTATTATCGCCCTTGCATTAACGGGATGGATTGGAATGGCTCGTCTCATTCGAGCACAAGTATTGTCTTTAAAACAACGAGAGTTTGTTATTGCAGCAGAGCGATTAGGTACATCACATATGAAAATTATATATGGGCATTTAATTCCGAATTTAACAGGGATTATTATCGTCAATTTATCATTTACAATTCCAGCAGCTATTTTTTCAGAATCATTTTTAAGCTTTATAGGACTTGGGGTACAATCACCAGCGGCAAGTTGGGGGACGATGACGAATGATGCACTCGGGACATTATTGAGCGGCGAATGGTGGCAGCTATTTTTCCCAGCAATCATGATTGCACTCATTATGTTCGCATTTAATGCAATTGGTGATGGTTTGCAAGATGCAATTGATCCAAAAATCGTCAAACGGAATCGAAAGGAGAAAAAACATGGAACAGCTCTTATCTTTAGAAAACGTAACGTTAGCCGTTGAAAAAGAGAATAGTAAGCAAGCAATTGTGAAACATGTTTCCTTTTCTATTAACGAAGGTGAAATAGTTGCACTTGTAGGAGAAAGTGGTTCAGGAAAAAGTGTTACAGCACAATCCATTATCGGCTTGAATCAAGAATTAATTCATATCGATGATGGAAATGTATCTTTCCAATCAAAGGAATTAACGAATTTACAAGAATCAGAATGGAATCAAATTCGCGGAAAAGATATTTCCTTTATATTTCAAGATCCGCTTTCATCTTTAAACCCAACGATGAAGGTAGGCAAACAAATTACAGAAGTAATTTTGCAACATGGGAAAAAGTCGAAAAGAGAGGCAAAGGGAATTGCGATTAACTTGTTAACAGATTTAGGGATACATGAAGCAGAGAAACGCTTTGAACAGTACCCACATCAATTAAGCGGGGGGATGAGGCAGCGTATTTGTTTAGCAATTGCGTTTGCTTGTCATCCAAAGCTTGTAATTGCAGACGAGCCGACAACAGCGTTAGATGTAACGATTCAGAAACAAATTATGTGGCTATTAAAAGAAAGAAAAGAAAAACAAAATACGAGTATTTTATTAATTACACATGATTTGGCACTTGTACGTGAGGTAGCTGATCGAGTAGTTGTTATGTACGGGGGACGTGTTGTTGAAAAAGGAACGATACAGGAGGTAATAGGTTCTCCTAAACATCCATATACGAAAAGCTTATTACAAGCAATTCCGAATATGGATGTTTCCGAAAAGGTATTACGTGCTATAGAAGGAACGACACCTTCCATTGAAACATTAAATAGCTTTGGTTGTCCTTTTGTAAATCGTTGTCCAGTAGCCATAAAAGAATGTATTCATCGTTTCCCAGAGAGAACAACGTATTCTAAGGAGCATAGTTCACATTGCTGGCAGCATGTTCTGGAGCATAATAAAGCGAAATCAAAAGAGAAGGTGAATGCCTCATGACGACAGATTTAATTACTGTAAAGCAAGTAACGAAAACATATGGAAGTAAAAGTAAAGAAATCACAGCGTTAAAAGATATATCACTTTCTATCCCGAAAGGAACAACACTTGGCATTATTGGTGAAAGTGGTTCAGGAAAAACAACACTTGGAAAGCTCATAGCAGGGATTGAGAGTCCAACGTTTGGTGAAATTGATTATAACGGTCAAGTTGTTCACATGCTGAAGTCAGCTCATAAGCGAGATTTTTTACAGAAAGTACAGTTCATTTTTCAAGATTCTACAGCTGCATTAAATCCGCGCTGGAAAATACGCGATAGCGTAACGGAGGGTTATATTTCATTCGGTTTAGGTGATAAAGGATTGAAGGATAAAGTAGCGGGTGATGCCCTGGAGCGTGTTGGATTAGATAGAAGATATATTGATCGATATCCGCATGAATTTAGCGGAGGACAACGTCAACGTATCGCTATTGCAAGAGCGTTATTGTGTGAGCCAGAAGTATTGATTCTTGATGAACCAATTTCAGCATTAGACGTTTCATTGCAAATTCAAATTGTACATCTGCTGCAAAAAATCCAAAAAGAACAAGGTTATACATATTTATTCATCGCTCACGATTTACCGATGGTTCACTATTTATGTGAAAAAGTAGCTGTCTTATACAAAGGAGAACTTGTTGAATTTGGAAATACGGACGAAGTATTCCGTAATCCACAACATTCTTATACAAAAACATTATTAGCATCAACACCAAAAATTTCAGGTTAAAGGAGAATGTAGGATGAAGAAGTTTTTACTGTTTGTCATTATGACTGTTTTAGCAATTACTTCTGTTGCTTGCGGTAAGAAAGAAACGCCAAAGGCGAGTGCTGGTAAGGGAGAAGGCGATCGATTAGTAACGAATATTAGTAGTGATCCATATACACTTGATTCTGCTATTGCAACAGATAGCACGTCAGGTTATATAATTGGGCAGTTGTTTTCAAGTTTATATACGCAAGATAGTGATGGGAAATATCAAAATGAATTAGCGGAGAAAGAAGAAGTAAATGCTGATGGAACTGAATATACAATTCATTTGAAGAAAGATATTAAATGGTCAGATGGTTCGCCTATTACAGCAAATGATTTTGAATTTGCATGGAAGCGATTATTAAATCCAAAAACGGGTTCTATGAATGCGACAGAAATGTATTTTATTAAAGGGGCAGAGGCGTATAATACTGGGAAAGGTGAAGAGGGGCAAGTTGGTATTCAAGTTGTTGATCCTCAAACATTAAAGGTAACCCTTGAACACCCAGTTGCTTCTATTAAACAAAAACTAGCAAGCTCACTATTTATTCCATTAGCTAAAAAGTCGATTGATGATAATAATAAATTAAAAACAGATCCAAAAGAGTTAATTACGAATGGGCCATTCACGTTAAAAGAGTGGAAGCATAACCAGGCTATTACAGTACAAAAAAATAAAGAATTCTATAATAAAAAGGTAACTCTAAAAGAAATTGAGTTTCGTATTATTCCAGACTCTAAAACAGCGTATCAATTATTTAAATCCAAAGAATTAGATTTACTAAGTGGTTTACCACAAGAGATGATCGAAAAAGAAAAAGGAAATAAAGAATATAAGCGTGTTGCAGGTTTCTCTTCGTATATTTATTCGTTTAACGTAGAAAAAGAGCCGTTTACAAATGCGAAGGTACGTAAAGCATTTTCATTAGCGGTTGATCGTAAATTTATCGTTGAAAAATTGTATAAAAATAATGCGCAAGAAGCATATGCATTCGTTCCAGAAGGAGCAAAAACACAAAGTGGCCGTGATTTCCGTAAAGAAAAAGGTGATTACGTTAAATTTGATCCAGCAGAAGCGAAAAAGTTATTAGAAGAAGGCATGAAAGAACAAGGCTGGTCTACATTACCTGAAGTAACATTAAAATTCACTACAGATACACAACATAAAAAAGTAGCAGAAGCAATGCAAGAAATGTTTAAGAAAAATCTTGGCGTAGATATTAAATTAGAAAATAAAGAGTGGAAGAGTTACATCGACACATACAAGCAAAGTGATTTCCAATTAGCTTATATGGGATGGGGCGGCTCTTTATTAGATCCAATTACTAAACTAGATTTATATGCAGGTGATGGTCCGAATAACTATGCAAAGTGGCATAATAAAGAATTTGACGCTTTAATAAAAGAAGCAAAAGTTGAACAAAACGAGGATAAGCGCTTTGAATTATTACATAAAGCGGAAGATATTATGTTTACAGATTCACCATTAATCCCAATTATTTTCCCAAGTGCCTCATATTTACAAAAATCATCAGTATCTGGTGTCCAATTCATTATTGGTTCTAGTCCAGAATTAAGATACGCAAAAATTAAAAAATAAAGAAGTAGGCAACCGCCTACTTCTTTATTTTATTTCTCTTTTGTATTCTTTTTTCGTTCCATCAGAGAAGACAACTTCTAAATCAAATTTTTGATAGTCTTTATCAAGTTTGAACACGTTCACTACTTGATCGATTACTTCTTGGTCAGCAGTATTTTTATCAAATTTTAATTCTTGTAAGAGTGGGCTTAATTTTGTGATAGCCTCGTCTCCTGTTAATTTTACATCTGCTTTATGATCTTCAATTTTTGCTTCCATTTTCTTATCAGCTGCTACATTTTTATAGTCTGCTTCGTAGTCTTTCTTTGTATCTTGGTAGTCTGCCTTTAAATCGAATTCATTGAAGTTTAGTTTTAAATCTGCAGGAGCCTCATTTTTTGCTTCTTCAGTCGTCTTTTTATTAGAAGTTGTGTCTTCTTTTGCAGGAGCTTTACATCCTGTTAATGCAGGTACTAGCATAAGAGCTAATAAAACTGATAGTAGAATTCTCATTATAAATTCCTCCTTATGTAAATTCGTTCTATACAAGTTTTTCCCAAAAACATGTAATTATGTATGTGTTGAAAATAAATTATTATTCTGTAGTTGCAAGGGCTAATCCGCAATTTAAATCAAAAAAGATTTGTATGTATATGGTAAATTGAAGTTGTGAGGAGGGGCTAAAATGCATGAAGAATATAAAGAGATAATAAAAAAATCAATTGAATATATAGAGAATCACTTACATGAGGAGCTTACAACAGAAAGAGTGGCATCTCACAGTGCAGTATCGATGTACCATTTTCATCGCATCTTTCAAAGATATGTTGGGATGAGTGTAACAGATTATATTCGAAAGAGAAGGTTAACTCATGTTTCGCAAGTTTTAGTGTCAACGGAGAGAGCTGTTATTGATATTGCAGTGCAATACGGTTTTTCCTCACAAGAGGCATTTACGAGAGCTTTTAAAAGCATGTTTCAATTGCCACCAAAGAAATATCGAAAGTACTTTCAGTCATTTTATATAGAAAGAGAGGGTGTTTCAATGCAAAAAGGTATACCGAAAGGATGGATCTTAAGTGGAAGTCATCCTGCTGAATATGAGATGGGTTTAGATTATGAAGTTGTCCATCAGGGGAAAGTATCTGCATACATAAAAGCAAAAGAGAATGTTACGCACGGAGGATTTTCAACATTAATGCAAATGTTCCGAGCGGATAAATATGTAGGAAAGAGATTACGTTTTACAGCATTTATTAAGAGTGAAAATGTAAGAGATTGGGCAGGATTGTGGATGCGAGTAGATGGAAAAGATACAGAACCGCTCGCTATGGATAATATGCAAAATCGCCCCATTAAAAATACGAATAACTGGCAATCGTACTCGGTTGTATTAGATATAAAAGAAGAAGCACTTGGTATTGCATTTGGTGTTTTATTATCAGGAGAAGGTTGTGTGTGGCTAGATAGTATTCGATTTGATGAAGTAGATGAAAAAATTCCTTCAACAGATTTGGCAGAGAACTTTTATGAAACACTTTTAGAAGAGCCGGTGAATCTACAATTTGAAGAAGTAGAAAAATAAAAAACAAGGAGAAAAGATATGTTCAAATATGTAAAACTAATAAGTATTAGTTTAGTAATATCGTCTTGTATTATGGGAGTTAATTATTTAGTTAGCTATCTTTGGTCAGGGCATATACCTTCTTTGACGTGGAGAACATATTTGATGTTTGTGTTTATATGTATGATGAGTTTTGGTTCAATGCAAAAAGAAGGAAAAGAGGATTATTGACAATAGTCTTCTTCGCCTTTCTTTCATTAACACAAATGGTTGTAACTGTTTTTGGAGATGCAGGTATGATTTTCAATATCATCTCACTATCGTTACAACTTGTAAGTTTGGGTGTAATTGTACCACATGAAATGCTTTCTAAAACATACCAAACAATCAGTGAATTATTTCCTGCAATATATGCAGGAAATGGCTATTATACAATAATATTTGGAGGAGTTAGTTTAGAAAGAAATATTATTTCATTATTAGTTATTGTATTGGTTATACAATTAGTAGCAGGTATGATTTTAGCTATAAAAGGAATGGCAAAGGGAAGAGGAAGCTCTGTAGTTAAAGTTGTATAAAAGTAAAAAGGTATCCTTCATGGGATACCTTTTACTTTTGTTACTTTGCAACTTCTGTCCACTTGTAGTTAAACTCACCACCGAAGTCAGTTGTTACAAGTCCTTTAATGAAAGAGCGTTGTAAGTAAGAACGACCTTGTTGGTATAAAGGAGCGACAGCGCCGTCTTGTAATAGAATTTTTTCAGCTTGCTTCATTGCTTCAAAGCGTGCTTTTTCATCGCCAGCTAAATCTGTTTTCACTTTATGAATTAGCTCATCGTACTCTTTGTTAGAGTATTTATCGAAGTTATAAGCACTATCTGTTGTAAATAGATCTAAGAATGTAATTGGATCAGCGAAGTCAGGGCCCCAGCCGTCAATACCAATTTCATAGTCACCACTTAATAGTAGTTTTAGCTGTTGTTTACGTGGTTGTGGTTTTAAATTCACTGTTAATCCGTCTAAGTTCTTTTCTAATTCACCTTTTAAATATTCACCAGTCTTTTTAGCTAAAGCATTGTCACTTGTTAATAGTTCGATTGTTACTTTGTCAGTACCAAGTTCTTGTTTTGCTTTTTTCCAGTTTTCTTTCGCTGTTTTCACATCATCCTTGACTAGATTTCCATTTTCTTTACGGAAGTCGTTGCCTTCTGGGCTCTTTGCGAATTTCGCAGGAACCATTCCTTCAGCTGGAACAGCGCCGTTATTTAAAATTGTTTCTACGTAAGCTTTTTTATTCATTGCGCCGTTAATAGCAAGGCGTGCATGTTGATTTTTTAATGTTTCATTTTTTTGATTTAATCGTAAGAATTGAATGCCGACTTCAGCGCGTTCCTTGAAGTTTGGATCGCTCTTATATTTATCAACAAACTCTGCAGTTAAAGCAACACGATCAATTTGTCCTGAATCATATAAGTTCACTTCTGTAGACTTATCTTTAACGACATTGAAGTTGATTTCTTCTAATTTTACCGTTTTAGCATCCCAATAGTTAGGGTTTTTCTTCAATTGGAAGCTTTGTTCATGTTTCCAGTTCTCTAATGTGAAAGCACCGTTGTAAATTAAATGATTTGTTTCCAAACCATATTTATCACCTTGAGATTTTAAGTACTCTTCATTAATTGGTAAGAATGTTGAGAATGTCGTTAAGCTTAAGAAGTAGGGAACAGGACGGTCTAGTTGCACTTCTAACGTTTTGTCATCAACAGCTTTGACCCCTAGTTGATCAATTGGCAATTGTTTTTGGTTTATTTGTTTCGCATTCTTTATATCGAAGAATAAGAATGCGTATTCAGCTGCTGTATCAGGATTTACGGCACGTTGCCAAGCGAAGGCAAAGTCCTTTGCTGTAACAGGAGTACCGTTTGACCATTTTGAATCACGCAGATGGAATGTATATTTTGTTTTATCGGGACTAATGTCAACCGACTCAGCGACACCAGGAACCGGTTTATTATCTTCTCCCATTGCATATAACCCTTCAAAAACATTGCGCATTACGTTCATGGATTCCCCATCCGTTGCTTTTGCAACATCCATTGTTGGAATTTCTGAAGCGAATGATAAGTTAATTGCCTGTTTATCAGGTGCTTTATCGTTTGCTTTCGCTCCGCTTGCATTATCCTTATTTCCCCCGCAAGCAGTTAGTAATAGACTTGCCCCTAAAACAGATGCAACAACAGGTATAACTTTTTTCTTCATTGTTCGTTCCTCCCTAAATGTGTTGTTCGTAACGTCATAATGTCCATGTCTTGAAGTAGCTATAGAAGGAGATAAAACCTATTATAAATATTTGTTTATAGGTAATCAGGTGTTCTATATGTATATACATGTTGATCTATAATCTATCGTTATATGTTTCAACGTAGTAGACATTATATTTTGATGGTGAAATATTTCGTTTCTTTGATTATTTAGAATATTAACACTGAAAAGAACTATATGTCAATAATAAAAATAGATTGTTAATTTCTTAGAATAATATATTGAAAAAGCGGATTCTCATGTGTGAGAGAACCTATTTTTAATATATTTTGCTAAAAAAACAATTGGTGTGGGCTAATAATAAGTGGGGATGAAGAAACCCCCACTTATTAAAGTTTCACTTTATTTTTCAATTTTTGCCCACTTGAAGTTTAATTGCCCTGCAAAGTCTACTTGCACAATTCCTTTCACATAAGAACGTTCTAAATAAGATTCGCCTTTTTGGTAAAGAGGAGCGATAACAGAGTCTTTAAATAATATTTTCTCGGATGCTAGTAATGCTTCCCAGCGAGCTTTTTCATCACCAGCTAAAGTTGCTTTCACTTTTGCTATTGTTTCATCGAATTCCTTATTAGAGTAATGATCTAAGTTATAAGGGTTATTCGTTGTAAATAGCTCAAGGAATGTAATTGGATCCGCAAAGTCAGGGCTCCAGCCATCAATTCCGATTTCGTAGTCACCTTTTAATAAAAGCGAAACTTGTTGCTTACGCGGTTGCGGTTTTATATTTACTGTTAATCCATCTAGATTCTTTTCTAGTTGTCCTTTTAAGAATTCACCAGTTTTCTTATCAAGGTCAGCATCACTCGTTAATAATTCTAATGTTATCTTTTCAGAACCAAGCTCTTGTTTAGCTTTTTTCCATAACTCTTGTGCAGATTTTGTATCAACTTTTGTTAAATCGCCATTTGCAGTACGGAAGTCTTTTCCTTCAGGTCCTTTTGCAAAGTTTTTTGGAACGAGACCAAATGTTGGTGTAGATCCATCATTTAATAACGTATTTACAAAGGATTTTCTATCAATTGTTTGATCAATTGCTTGGCGTGCAGAAACGTTTTGAAGCACTTTGTTTTGTTGATTCATACGTAAAAATTGTACGCCTACGTTTGGACGTTCCTTAAAGTTAGCATCCTTTTTATATTTATCGACGAAGTCAGATGTTAGTTTTATACGATCTAATTGTTTTGACTCGAATAAATTTACTTCTGTTGATTTTTCTTTTACGATGTTAAAATTGATTTCTTCTAGTTTGACAGTATCTTTATCCCAATAGGTAGGGTTTTTCTTGAATTTAAAGCTTTGTTCGTGCTTCCAATCGCTTAGTGTAAAAGCTCCGTTGTACAAGATTGTATTATCTTCTAAAGCGTACTTATCACCTTGTGCTTTAAAGAATTCCTCGTTAATTGGTAGAAATGTTGGGAACGCTGTTAAGCTAATAAAATACGGAACAGGACGCTCCAATTCTACCTCAAACGTATGGTCATCAACTGCTTTTACACCAAGTTGGTCGGCTGGAAGTTCTTTGTTGTTAATTTTTGTTGCGTTTTTAATATCAAAGAATAGAAATGCATATTCACAGGCTGTTGCTGGATCTACGGCTCTTTGCCAAGCGAACACAAAATCTTTAGCTGTAACAGGAGTGCCGTTTGACCATTTTGAATCTCGCAAATGGAATGTGTATTTCGTTTTATCGCCACTTACTTCATGAGATTTTGCAACACCAGGAACAGGTTTGTTACCTTCACCAAGATTATACAAACCTTCAAATACGTTTCTCATTACTTGACCAGAATCAGTATCTGTAGCACGAGCCGTATCCATTGTTCGTATTTCAGTAGGTGAAGATAAGTTTAAAACCTGTTTACTAGGTGCCTCGTCTTTTGCATTTGCTCCGCTTGCTTCGTTTTTATAACTACCGCAACCAGTTAATAAAATACTTACTCCTACAACTGATGCAATACCGGGTACAAACTTCTTTTTCATTTGATTTTCCTCCTAAATAATTAAGTTTGGATGATGATGAGGGAAATGAAAAATAAAAAATCCCTCTTTTCATATTGAGAAAGAGGGATTTTTACGTACAAGTTATGCACCCGTATATAAACGAAGTCCCTCATTCTATCTTTCAAGCATAAAGCTTGCAGGAAGTGGCACAGTATTCAAAATGAACCTGTTGCCGAGGTTTCAAAGGGCCAGTCCCTCCACCTCTCTTGATACAATGAGTAAACGAATAAATTTTATTAATTTTTGTGTTTCTTTGATAATTCAAAATCTTACACCTTGAATAATGAAGTGTCAACTAAATGAAATGTAGTTTAAATTTTCAGTTTTATTAAATGGAAAAATCACTGCATAGGGCAGTGGTTTTTCTACTAGAAGTTAAAGTTATCTGGATCTGGACCAACGCGACGATCTTCATTTAAAGCTTGAATTGCTTTCATATCATCAGCACTTAATTCAAAGTCGAAGATGTTTGCATTTTCAATAATGCGATGTTCTTTAATTGATTTGGGAATTGTTACAACTTCGTTTTGTAAATCCCAGCGTAAAATAATTTGCGCAGTTGATTTATTATATTTTGTCGCAATTTCTTGTAACGTTGGATTATCTAGTAGTTGTCCTTGCATTAATGGTGACCAAGCTTCAAGCTGAATATTATGTTCTTTACAGAATGCATGTAACTCTTCTTGTGCTAAACGTGGGTGGTATTCCACTTGGTTGACCATTGGCTTAATTTCAGCAATTTCAAATACGTCTTGTAAGTGGTGAATGTGGAAATTACTCACACCGATAGCGCGAACACGGCCATCTTTATAAAGTTTTTCTAATGCTTTCCATGATTCGGTATATTTCCCTTTTACAGGCCAATGTACTAAATATAAATCTAAATATTCTAGACCTAATTTCTCTAATGTAGTTTCAAATGCTTGAAGTGTTGTTTCATATCCTTGATCGCTATTCCATACTTTTGAGGTAATAAATAATTCTTCGCGTGAAACACCGGATTCACGAATCGCTTGTCCAACGCCTTCTTCATTTTGATAGATTGCTGCAGTATCGATGCTGCGGTAGCCATTTTTAATTGCTGCTTTTACAGAATCAATTACTTCTGAACCATCTTCTACTTTAAAAACACCTAAACCAAACCAAGGCATTTTTACACCGTTATGTAATGTTGTATAGTCTTTTAAACTTGTTAAAATCATATTATTTCCCCCTAGCTTTTTTGTTTGTTGCTTCTACTGCTTTTTGAATTGCCTCTGAAAAATTATATTCGTATAAAGTTTTGAGACCCTCAGCTGTGGAACCACCTGGCGTTGTTACTTGTTCGCGGAGGTTAGCTGGATTTTGCGTTTGTTCGAGCATAGAAGCAGAGCCAGAAATCATTTGAATGACAAGATGTTTTGCGGTTTCTTCATCGACTCCATAACTTTTTGTTGTTTCAATTAAGCTTTCAGCAAAGTAATAAAGGAAGGCTGGTGCACTTCCAGTAACTGCAGTAAGCTGATGAACTTCTTCCTCAGTACAAAGTTGCGAAGTACCAATACCTTTTAAAAGCAGTTGCAGGGTTTCTTGATGCATCTCATTTACTGATTGTCCCATTGTATATAAGGAGATAGATTTTCCAATTTCAGCAGCTGTATTAGGCATAATCCAAGCAACAGGCGTGCCCTTTGGGAGTCTAGCTTCTAAATAAGATGGTCCAATGCCAGCTGCGACTGTTACGACTAGTTGATTTGATATTAACGGAGATAGCTCAGCTAATAACTCTTCATGAGCAGAAGGTGGCATTGCTAAAACAACCGTATCAACAGATGTAACATGCTGTTTCCAATCTGTTGCAGTAGACACATTATATCGATGTTGTAACTGTTTTAGCTTTTCTACGTTGCTTCGATTAGAGACGATAATTTCTTCGATGTACTCTTTGCTTGTTTTAAGTAATCCGGAAAATATAGCTTCTGCCATACGACCGGCACCAATAAATAAAATTCGATGTTTAGTTAGCATATTCTTTATTCCTTTCTAGTAGAGATATGTTATAAAAACGATATCATCTTTAAGAGAATGTTGTAAAAAGAAAAGACTTACCGTAGATGGAATGGATAATGAGAAGGCGGAAATTCATGCTAATATTAACTGTTATTAATCTCTTTATATGTGTAGCTGGTTTGCTAGAGTGGAAGAGCAATTATAGGGGGCAAGAACATACAAATAATTATATCTAGAAAATAATTAGAATTGAAAAACCCCTGAAGCATATATGCTTCAGGGGTTTACTAATAGAATATAAGATTATGCTTTTGTCATACCAAGTAATACAGCGCCGCCGATAATTAAAACACTACCTAGTGCAATAAAAATCAATTGACGTTTTGTTTTCTTTTCACCTAAGAATACAATCGCACCGAATGTTGAGATAACGATTCCAGTTTGAGATAATGGGAAGCTTGTTGCTACTCCAACACGTGGTAATGAAAGAAGTAAGAATAAGTTTCCAGTTCCCCATAGTAAACCAGACAAAGCATTACGGATTGCATATTTGTTAAACGGTTTATGTTTAGACGTCAGTACAACCGCACCAACAAACATACCAACTGCTTGTGGTAAAATAGCAGACCAACCATCAATATTATACCAACGAATAATAATTACATATACAAGATAGCCGAAAGTAGAAACAATTAAAGTAAGAAGTCCTTTTTTCAATTGTCCAGGTGGCTGAGCATTTTCTTTATCATCTAATGATGTGAATACAACACCAACTACAATTAATAGGATTGCAATCGTTCCCAGAATGATCGTTGTAGTAGTAGTCCACTCACGGAAAGCGATAACCCCAAAGATAGAAGTTGCAACAAGTTGCATACCAGTAGAAATCGTTACAGTAGTTGAAACACCTAGTTTTTCAACTGTTTTTAATTGGTTTACTTGTCCTAAAGCCCAGAATAAACCTGAAATAAAACCAACAATTAAGATTGTCATTGTTAAAGCTGGTTGAGTAAATACATACATAATTGTTGCGAAGAATAGAGCACCGATTGTCATACCTACCGTTTGGCTATATGCACCACCGCCCATTTTTACGCTTACTAATAAGATGTTTCCCCATGCAATTGCAGGAAGAAGCGCTAATAAAATGTCCATTACAAGACTCCCTTCGGTTTGCTATACCAATATAGTTACATATCGTTCTAACGATCGGTAATGCCCCACTAATAGAGTAGAAGATTACCGATCGCTAAAACAGGATGAAGAATTCACAATATAAATGCGTTTTCATTTCTTCATTTTTTGAAACACCTCCATATAATAACAGGAAATTGCCTATTTTAGAAAGTGAATTCAAATAAAATGTATATTTAAATAAGAGGTAAAATTCAGTTATTTCCCATTGGTATATTTTATTTCCTAAGAAATAAAGAAGCAGCTTCGACAAAAGCTGCTTTAAGAGTTAGTAATTCTTTTATTAATAAGTTGAATACATAGTAGAAATACGAGTGACATACCGATAGTAATAACTACAAGTGTCCAGGCGAGTTGCATATTACTTGCATCAATAGCCATGTAAATTGCAGTTGGGATTGTCTGTGTTTTACCAGGAATGTTCCCGGCAAACATGAGTGTAGCACCAAACTCACCGAGCGCGCGGACAAAGCTCAAAATCATCCCGCTTAGTAAGGCAGGAAATGCGAGTGGAAGTGTAACGTGCAGAAAAACTTGATATTCACTTGCGCCAAGGTCACGAGCACTTTCTTCAATTTGTACATTTGCGATAGAAAATCCCGTTTTCGCTGATTGGTACATAAGCGGAAATGCAACAACTGTAGAAGCGATAATCGCAGCAGTAGATGTGAACATAATAGACTGCTGAAATAATGATTCAACCCACTTTCCGATCGGGCTGTTGTTTCCAAAGATGATAATGAGAAAGAAGCCGATAACAGTTGGTGGAAGTACCATTGGTAATAAAAATATGGTTTCTAATAGTACTTTATATCGCCATGAGGAGCGAGCTAGTGCTCGCCCGACAATTGTCCCTAAAATTGTAACGAGAATAGTGGCGCACGCAGCTACTCTTAAAGATAGAAAGACAGGCGATAAAATAGCATCAATGCTCATAGTGATTACGACAGAACTGTAAATCCATATTTCTTAAAGATAGATTGTGCATCTTTTGACTGCAAATACTCATAAAATGAAGTCGCCTCTTTCTTATGTTTAGATTCCTTTATAACACCTAAAGGATAGTGGATTGGCTCATGAGAAGTAGCTGCTGCTGTCTCACCAATCTTTACTTTATCCGAAATGAGAGCATCTGTTTTGTATACGATGCCAGCATCGACATTCCCTGTTTCTACATATGTTAACACTTGGCGAACATCTTTTGTAAATACGACTTTATTTTGAACATCATTCCAAAGGTTTTCGTGTGTTAGAGAAGCCTTTGCATATTTGCCAGCAGGTACAGATTCAGGTGTACCAAGTGCAATTTTTTTGATTTTCTCATCTTTTAAATCTTGAAATTTTGTAAGTGAACTATCTTTAGGGATGACTAGAACTAGTTCATTTCCAAGAAGATTTTTCCCTTCTTTTTCACTAATGAATCCTTTTTTTACAAGGGTTTGGAATTTATCTTCTGCTGCAGAGAAGAATAAATCAGCAGGTGCACCTTGTTCAATTTGTTGTTGAAGTGCTCCAGAAGCACCGAAGTTAAAAGAAAGTTTGATATTTGGCTCTTTTTCTTTATATTGTTTTTCGATTTCTTTTAATGCATCTTGTAAGCTTGCAGCAGCTGAGATAGTCAGTTCAACTGTTTTATCCTCTTTAGCAGCTGACTTTGTATGCTTTTCCCCACTTGTACAAGCAGCACTAAATATAAGAAGGAAAGAAAGTATAAGTGCCCCGATGGAACGTAATGTAAATTTATTCATAAAAAAATCCCCTTTCGTTTTGATACATCTAATTATAACTAATTATATCTAATTATAACTAATTATATCTAATTATAACTAATTATATCTAAATATAACTAGTTATAATTGAATGTAATTTGAACATATATCTATTTTTAAAAAATAGGAGAAATATTCTTTTCTTTGTTACAATGAAAGGAGAAAGTGAGGAATCGTCTATGGATCATCATTCCTACACAACGGAAGAAGTAGCAAAGCGATTAAAAGTATCAAAATTAACTGTATACGACTTAATTAAAAAAGGAGAACTTCCTTCTTATAGAGTTGGTAGACAGATGCGCATTGATGCAGCAGATTTAGAACAATATATAAAGCAAATGAAAACAGGGAAAATACAAGGTACTCCTGTAAAGAGCGAAGATAGTAGAGGCTTGGATACATGTATTATTAGCGGACAAGAACTAACGTTAGATATGTTGGCAAAACGTATAGAAAATCGCCTGCCAAGTTCAAATATATTAAGGGCATATCAAGGTAGTTTAACGAGTTTAATAAAAATGTATCAAGGAGAAGGAAGTATCGTTAGTCTTCATTTGTTTGATGGAGAAACGGGTACATATAATGTTCCTTACGTAAAACGTATTTTAGTTGGACAACCATGTACTATGATTAATTTATTAGCAAGGAACGTTGGGTTTTATGTGCAAAAGGGAAATCCTAAAAATATAAAAACATGGGCCGATTTATCTCAATCATCTATACGATTTGTAAATCGAGAAAAAGGTTCTGGTATTAGGGTGTTAGTCGATGAACAATTGCGCATTCAAAAGTTAAATAAAGAACGTATTAGTGGATATGAATGGGAAGAATCGAATCATCTTGGTGTTGCCACGCAAGTTGCAAATGGAAAAGCTGATGTAGGAGTAGGTTCAGAAAAGTTTTCGCAAATTGTAAATGTGGACTTTATTCCAATCATGAAAGAACAGTATGATTTAGTAATTTTGAAGAATAAAGAAAATGAAGAGTTGATTGAAGTTGTAAAAGACATTCTGCAATCGGAAGAATTTCATAATGAATTAAATGCGATTGGCGGATATGATATTACGAAAACAGGTCAAATTGTATGTGAAACAAACTAAAAAGCTGCTTGTCTATAAGACGAGCAGCTTTTTCTATATATAAAGGGGGTTGGGGAAACAAAGTGTTAAACAAGACCTTGAGCAAGTGTATAAATGAAAGCCGTAAGAAGAGTAGCTCCACTTGCAAGTCCGATAAAGTCTGATTTGTTGAAAGTAATGTTGTTCATTATAAACTCTCCTTATTTGTTTAATGTAGTTGCAACAGCTTTTGCATCGACAAGTGCGGATAGCACCATGCTCATTGTATTTAAAAATTTATTTGATTTCATATTGTTCATCATGCGTATCCGCTCCTTTTCGAATTGTTGTTGCCCTGCTTATGTCTTAATTATAGGAAATATGGCTACTTGCAACTATCGAATTAGCTTACGAAAGACTTACACTTTTGTAAGAAAAAAAGACATTCATGTAAGAATGTCTTTCACAGCATATTGATATGATGATGGTCTTCAATTGTTTTTAAAAAACTACGCATTGAATTCGTCATATAGCTATCTTTACGGCGTATGAAAACCGTTGAAATACTGCCGTATTTTTCAGGGATTGCATGACAATGTACCTTACCTGCTTTAGAAAGATGATGGACAGCAGACTGTGGTACGAGTGTAATTCCGAGGCCGAGTGCAACGCTGTTTAATATTGTCTCTAATATATTGAATTCCATAATTCTTTTTGGTAGCAAACCTTCATCTTTAAGCCAACGTTCTAGTTTGGAGCGGTATCCACATCCTTGGTTAAAAACGAGTAGAGGAGTTGTTGTAAATTCTTCTATATGAAAGGCTTTATTTTGTGTTATAAGCATTAATTTCTCTGTACTAACATCGTATTGTTCGATTAGTGGATGTTTAATAGGACCTGATATAAAGGCGCCATCCAATTGATGATCTAGTACTTCTCTAATTAATTCTTCTGTTAGACCCGCTTGTAATGATAAATCGACATTCGGATAGCTTTTATAGTAAGAAGATAAAATGGTAGGCAGTGTACTTACTGTTTCGACTGTACCGATTTTTAATATACCGGAGGGTGTTTCGCTATCTAAAAATACTTGTTTTAGTTCGTCGACATCTTGCAAAATTTTACTAACATAAACGAGCATTTTTCTTCCTTCAGCTGTTAAAGTCATTCCTCGTTTATGGCGGTAAAAGAGTGGGGTTTTTAATTCGTTTTCTAGTTGTTTAATACGTGCAGTTACATTTGATTGTACATAATTTAATTCCTTTGCTGCGCTACTTACACTACCCTGATCGGCAACGCTTTTAAAGATTTGTAAGTCTCGTAATTCCATTTTGTAATCCCCCTTGATGTTAACTATCATTATAAATGATAGTTAACATCATTTTGAATCATTTTACGTGATATATTTTTTCTTTTACAATTCTCTTTGTGCAAATAGAAAGAAACGGGGGATTGCGGTGAGAAGAGGTCAAATGATAATAGGGGCTTTAGCGTGTTTAATTGCGAGTATGTCATGGGGAGCGATGTTTCCAGTTGCTGATCATGCGCTAGAATACATAGATCCATTTTATTTTTCGCTTATTCGCTATGGAGCAGTGGCGATAATGCTGATTGTATTGTTGTTAATGAAAGAAGGAAAACAGGCATTTCGTTTAGAGGGAAGAGGAAAGTTACTCGTCTTTTTTGGAACGATGGCATTTACAGTATATAATGTCCTCATATTTTTAGGGCAAATGTTGATGGGTAAGTCGGGTGTAATGGTAGCTTCCATTATGGAATCACTTATGCCGATGATTTCTATTTGTATTTTATGGGGATATAAGCATATAAAACCGAAGAAGTATATGATAACGAGTATGGTTATTGCTTTTGTAGGAGCTGTGTTTGTTATTACAAAAGGTGACATGAGTTTCTTTGTAACATTGAAAGATAATATGTTCTCATTAGCATTTATATTTATTGGTGTTGTAGGCTGGGTTATTTATACGATGGGTGGTCAAACGTGTAGTGATTGGTCCACATTACGTTATTCTACGTTGACGTGTGTATTCGGTACGACTGTTACAGGAATTATAACGGTAATTATTACGTCGCTTGGATATGTTTCAGTTCCTAGTATGGGAACGATTTCTATTGTGAAGTATGATTTGTTATTTATGATGACATTGCCAGGTATTGTAGCGCTACTTGCTTGGAACTATGGTGTGAAAATTTTATCATCCATTAATGGGATTTTATTTATTAATTTTGTACCAATTACGACTTTAGTTATTATGATGATGCAAGGGTATCAGATCACAATGTTTGATATTATAGGGACTGTACTTGTTATTGCAGCGCTTATTCGCAATAACGTTTGCCAGAGAAAAGAAGAAAATATAAATAAGAGAGTTTTACAAGAAGAACAATTACGTCAAGCTGTTTAATAGGCAAATGGAGGATTTCACATGTTAGAAAGTTTATTGTTTTTCTTCGCCGTCGGAGTTGCTTGTGAGCTTGCAGCAATTAATCGAAATGGTCGTAAAAAGATAAAACAACAAGCTGAGCTGATACAGCTTTTAAAAGAATTGAAAGAAAGAAAAAATTAAAAAGACGACCGGGCATAGACGGTCGTCTTTTTCTATATAAAGGGGAAAGGGGACACAAAGTTATACAAGCGTAGCAGCGTAAATGAAAGCAGTAAGAAGAAGAGAGCCGCTAGCTAATCCTAAAAAATCTAATTTGTTAAAAGTAATGTTATTCATAATACATTCTCCTTACTTGTTTAATGCAGAAGCAACAGCTTTTGCATCGAAAAGAGCCGATAATACCATGCCCATTGTATGTAAGGAATTGTTCGTTTTCATTTTGTTCATCATATCAATCGACTCCTTTTCGAATAGTTGTTGCCCTGTTTCTGACTTAATTGTATGAAATATAGTGAGAAGTAACTATCGAATTAGCTTAAAAGAAAATTACACTTTTGTAAGAATTGAAATTTAACAATTCATACTTATTTTTATTACCAACTCCTAAAACTTAGTGTTATAATTGTTGTGAGAATATGATTATACTTCGGATGTTTAGAAAGGAACGAAATAAATGTATAAACCAATTACATTTTTGTTGAAATATATATTTAAAACAGCTGGGAAAGTAGAAGTGCAAGGAAGAGAAAAGCTACCAGAAGGTGGTCCGTATGTTGTTGCGTGTACACATACAAGTTTTATGGATGTATTAATGTTAGCTACAGGGATGTACCCAACTCAAATTCATTACATGGCAAAAAAAGAATTATTTGAAGGGAAATTCAAAAATTGGTTCTTTAAAAATGTAAATGCATTCCCTGTAGATCGCGCGAATCCGGGACCGAGTACACTTAAAATTCCATCACGTTTATTAAAAGAAGGAAAGGTAGTAGGGATTTTTCCAAGTGGAACGAGATCAGCGGAAGATGTTTCATTAAAAGCGGGTGCTGTGACAATTGCGATGCGTTCTAATGTTCCGTTAGTACCAGCAGCTTATGTTGGTCCATCAAGTGTAAAAGAATTAATAAAGGGGAAAAAGGCACAATTGATTTTTGGAGATCCAATTCAAATTGAGGGTGGAGAACAAATAGATCGAAAAACCGCTATGAAAATGATGACAGATCAATTAAATGAGAAGTTTGAGGAGTTAAAAGAAGCTTTGCAATCAAATCAAAAATAAGAAAAGACGACCGGGCATAGACGGTCGTCTTTTCTATTACTATTTATAATAAAGGGGAAAGGGGACACAAAGTTATACAAGCGTAGCGGTGTAAATAAAAGCAGTAAGAAGAAGCGAGCCACTAGCTAGTCCTAAAAAATCTAATTTGTTAAAAGTGATGTTATTCATAATATATTCTCCTTACTTGTTTAATGTAGAAGCAACAGCTTTTGCGTCGATAAGGGCGGAAAATACCATGCCCATTGTATGTAAGAAATTGTTCGTTTTCATTTTGTTCATCATATTAATCCGCTCCTTTTCGAATAGTTGTTACCTTGTCTCTGACTTAATTGTATGAAATGTTGCGGAAATTCACTATCGAATTAGCTTACAGAAAAATTACACTTTTGTAAGAGAAACGAATGAAGGTGTAATGATAAGAAGATTTGACATATGTTCATGAGATTCATTAACTTAAAGGTAGAGGTGAGTGTATGGCTAATATTAAAGATATTGCAAAGATGGCGGGAGTTTCAGTTACGACTGTTTCGAGAGTGTTGAATGATCACCCATATGTAAGTGAAGAAAAAAGGAAAGCGGTTATAGAGATAGTTGAGAAATTGAATTACTCGCAAAATGCAAATGCTGTTCATTTATCAAAAGGAAAAACGAATATTGTTGGTGTGATTTTACCGTATATTAATCATCCGTGTTTTGATGCGATGGTGAGCGGAATGATGGAGACTGCGTTAGCGCATAATTACAGGGTGCTACTTTGCCAAACGAATTATAATAAAAAAGAAGAAATGAAAAGTTTACATATGTTAAAAACAAAACAATTGGATGGTCTTATTATTTGTTCACGTGCAAATGATTGGGAAACGATAGAACCGTATGCTTCTTACGGCGCAATAATTGCTTGTGAAGACAATGATATTTCAAACATCTCAAGTGTATATACGAATCATTCAGCGGCCTTTCAATTAGGAATGGATTATTTGATTGAGAAAGGTTATAAAAAAATTGGCTATTGTACGGGAAGAAAATTAGGGCCGAGTAGTCAAAAGCGTTTTGATGTTTATAAACAGCAATTGCAATCTATAGATGAAGAGGTTAACGAAGAATGGATTTTTACAGAATGTTTTACACTAGAAGATGGTGTAAAAGTGGCTCATAAGTTAAAAGAGATGCAGGATCTTCCTGGAGCATTAATAGTAGCAGGTGATGAAGTTGCGATTGGGGTTATGACAGAGGTTGAAAAATTAGGGATTCAAGTTCCTGAGGATTTAGCGATTATTGGCTTTGATAATCAACCTATCTCGCAAGTGTTACAATTGACAACTATTGATCAAAATTTAAAGGAGATAGGGAAAACTGCTTTTGAAATGTTGCATAGAAAAGTGAATGACGAGAGTTCTAAACAAGAAAAGCTGGAAATTCCATACGAACTTGTGGAACGCTCTACAGTTTAATCTTAATCCGTTATGTGTATAATCGCATAACGGATTATTTTTTTGAAATATCTTTGACAGGAAACGCGTTTCATACTTTATAAAGGAGTTAAACCGGTCTGTAATATCCATGGATTCTTTTCAAGTGTTAAAGCAGTGAATAGAATTTGGAGGAATATGCATGAATGAACTTTTATCGAGTATGAAAAAGTATGTAGATGATGATGAAAAGATTTTGGTTTTTGTGGTAGGGATCTTTGAGAAGGATAATTTCATGTTATGTTATCAACATGGAATTTTTGTTGCCACTACTAGACGCCTCCTGTTTTACGGGAAATTTCCTTACTATCCTTCAACATTTAAAGAGTACTCATATTTGCATATAGATAGCATAGATTTTCATCCGTACTTTGAGTTTACTTGTAATCATGAAACCATTCGCGCTAAGTATATTCAGAAAGGGAATGTGGAGCAATTTGTCCGTGCAGTTAGAGCAAATATGAATAATTAATCAACCCTCTGTTTAAACATAATATTTCAATTTTTAAGAGGGAAAATGCGGAATAAAAACCACTTCTAAACCTCTAGGAGATAGTGATACAATGTCAAATGGGGGGAGGGTATGAACTATGGTTAATCAACGTATAAAGGAAATAACACTAATTACAATTGGTTCATTATTATTCGCAATTGGTATTAATTACTTTGCAATTCCAAACCGTTTATCGGAAGGTGGAATTATTGGTTTAACGGTTGTTACGTACTACTTATTTGATTGGTCACCAGGGATTGTGAATTTTGCTATAAATGCAATTTTACTAGCTATTGGTTATAAATTTTTTGATAAGAAAACAATGATTTATACAATTTTAGGGATTGTAGAAACATCTTTGTTTTTATACGTTACAGAACATATTGAGTATCATGTAAATAGTGATACATTATTAGCAGCTTTATTTGCTGGTTTATTTGTGGGTATTGGATTAGGCTGTATGTTCAAAGCCGGAGGTACATCGGGAGGGTCAGCAATCTTAGCTCGGTTAGCAAATCAATATTTAGGTTGGAGCGTAGGTAAAGGCGTACTAATTATTGATATTGTTGTAATTGCTGGTTCTGTATTTATAATAGGGCAAGAAAAGGCAATGTATACACTTGTAGCTGTGTTCATCGGAGCGAAGGTGATTGATTTCATTGTAGAAGGAATGGATACAAAAACGGCTGTTACGATTATTTCGAATCAACCAGATTTAATTCGTGAAGCTATTACGAAAAATATGACACGCGGTGTTACTGTATTAGAAGGGCGCGGCGGATATACTGGTAAAAATAAAGAAGTTTTATATGTTGTTATTAATAAACAAGAGCTTGTTAAGTTAAAACAAGTTATTAGCCGGGTAGATGAAGATGCTTTCGTTGTTATACATGATGTACGTGATGTACTTGGCGGTGGCTTTAAAGCAAGCTAAAAGGTGAACGAGTAAATTCGTTCGCCTTTTTTAATTCTTACAAAAATGTAAGTGTAATGTAATGAGATTCAATAGTAGATTTTATTCCCCCTTTTTAAAATGGATGTATATATATCCTGCAGAGGAGGAATGTTTATTATGAAGAAAAAAATGATCACTACTATAATAGCGATGATAGTGATAGTAGTAATGTTACTGCCTACGAAACTTGGACCGGTTATCGATAAATATAATCCATTTTATAAGACGAAAGAATACTATACGGTTGTGAATACAATTGGTCAGCATATTGGTGATGAGTGGTATGAATATGAATTTATTGCATTCGATGAACGTGGTAGAGAGCAGAAAATAAAGAAAACGGTTAAGCATATGTTAAAGAGAGATGAAGCATTAAAGGTTTTTGCAAAAGGACGTTACGGTGAATCGATTGAAGAGATTGAGGTTGCAAATATTCCTATAAATGCGAAGAGTAAACTTTTAACGATGAGATAGTAAAATATACCCCCAGCTATTTTTTGTCGAAAATAAAAATACCAGGTAAGGGTATTTTAGGAGTTAATAAAAAAGCCTTAGTCCATATAGACTAAGGTTTTTTTATTATATAAAGGGGAAGGGGGTACATTGTAGTAGCATGGTTGAAAGGTATAAGAAGAGTAGCTACTAGCAATGCAATTTGGTTATTTGAGTGTTCTTCTTATTTGGCTTACTTTCTAACTTTATTGTACGAAATATAAGTAAGGGAAACTATCGAATTACATTACACATAACTTACAAACATGTAAGTCTTCTGTAATGTAATTCGATAGTTAAAAGATAGTAATTTTCATATAGTGTAACTAGAAAGTCTTAATGTATTACTTTCTGTTTGTAATGAAGAATGAAAAACCAACTAATTTTTAATAATCCTCATCTGAATAAAGATGAGGATCCTTTTTTAAACCTTACAACATTGTAAGGTTTACGTAAGTTAATTCGATAGTAAATTTGTCATATTTTTTGCATAATAGATACAGATAGAAAAATAATTAGGGATCTAGTAAGAAGGGAGAAAAATGGGATGCGTAAAGAAGAAGTAGTGAAGTTACCAATTAAAGATTTCTGTAGCTACTTTACTGTTGCCGTAGTGTGTATTGGATTATTTGATATCATAACAAACTTAATTGTTAAATAATATAGATGCTAAAACAAGAAAGGAAGTCCTTTCTTGTTTTTTTTATGGGGGCATAAAGATGAAATGGATTGATAGTCATATACATGTTGATCAATATAAGGATGAAGAGAAGAACAGATTACTGAAAGAGGTGGAAAATAGTAATGAAATAAAGGGGCTTATTGCTGTATCTATGAATTATCAATCTTGTAAGGAAACGTTATCTTTAGCGAAGAAGTATCCCTTTATATATCCAGCGATAGGGTTTCATCCAGAGCAACAGATTCATAAAGAAGAGTGTGAACAGATTTATAAACTTATTGAACAGAACGCAGAGGAAATTGTTGCGATTGGTGAAGTAGGTTTGCCCTATTATTTGAGGAAAGAAGATGAAAGCATTGCTGTAGATCCATACATAGCTGTATTGAAAAAATTTATAGAACTAGCTAGTAAGTATAATTTGCCGATTATATTACACGCAGTTTATGAAGATGCTGACACTGTATGTGATTTGCTAGAGAAATATAAAGTTTCACGTGCACATTTCCATTGGTTTAAAGGAAGTGATGAAACAATGAAACGGATGATGAAGAATGGTTATTATATTTCGATTACACCGGATGTTTTACATAAGGAGAAGATTAGAAAAATTGTTTCGTATTATCCGCTTGAATATATGATGGTAGAAACAGATGGACCGTGGGAATTTCAAGACGATGTTATGACGCACCCGAGAATGATTCGAGATGTATTAAAGGAAATTAGTTCTATACAAAACATATCCATTGATAAGGTCGCAAAAACAATATATGAAAATACAAGTCGATTTTATTTGAAAGGATAGGAGAATTATAGTTTTAATCATATAACGGAAAAAGTGAAAATTGAATGTATTTAATAAAATGCCACGGTTTGATATATGACAAAAAACCACCAAGCGTTCCGCTCGGTGGTTTTGTATTAGGATTCTAATTTTCTCGCACGTTTTAATAATAAAAGAAAGACAATGATAACGAACCCCAGTATAAGGAAGAAGCCATATTGCTTTATATAATCAATTATGTCATTCGCATTGGTTGGTTTTTCAACGTGAATGCCGTCTTTATTCGTCGTAATATGAATATCTTTCATTTTTACTTCATTCTTTTCCTTTTGTAAATCAATCCATTCTATATTTGGAATACTTTCTAGATCTTTTAACACTTCTTTTAATGGTTTCACACCTAAGTAAGGATGATAGAATGCACCAATAATTCCATCGGATAATTTAGAAACAGATAGAGCACGTTCTTTCATTTTAGCAATAGTTTGTGGCGTATCTTCTTCAATAAATCCGACTGTTTCAGGCAATAGTTTCATTCCATGTAAAAATGACGGAGTACTTGTATAATATGGTGAGTGCATGGATTTCCAAGTTGTATCATTTAACTGTAGTTGTCCTACATAAGTTGAAAAGTACCTTGATAATATTTCATATCCTTTTTGAGACATCGTGTAATGAGGTGCTTCAAAGGCAACAGGATATAGTTTAGCATCTACAAGTTCTTGAATTCCTTTTTCAATATGATTTTTCGTATATTTTTCCTCGAATTCTTCCCCTTTTTTTACATATTGGTTATATGCCTCTATATTTGGAAAGTCATCTTTTGTCTTCGGTTTTTCATGCTTCGGTTGGCGAATTGGTTGATCTGTTTTGACATCCCAAAATTCAAAGCCCTCACCTGTTTCACTGTCATAAAATTGGTGAGTATAACCATGCATAATAATTGCTGCACCATCATCTTGCATAGAGCGTAAAAGATCAACTAGTTCTGGTTTATCTTTTAAATGTATTATCTTTCCTGTATCTGGATCTTTATATACCGGAATAACAGTAATCATGTAAGGCATCTTTTTCTCTTTTAGTAATTCAGCAATTTCTTTCAATTGATTTATATCTGCTGCTGGGTGAACATCCTCAAGACGTAAATAAGCTTCAACTTTATTTTTCGTTGGTTTTTGGCTGAAATAAGAAAATAACATTTCACCGACGTAATGAGACATCCAGTCAAAGAGGTTAGGTGTTGCAACATAATAAGATATTTCATGCTGAACGATTAGTGGGTTAGTGTTATTTGAGCTTAAAGCGTTAGCAAGCACAGTTCCATTCGTATCAAATGATTGAATTAATCGTTCCTCTTCTAAGGTATTTTTTAGCTTCTTTTCTGGATATTCAATTTTATTAACTCGTATATCGTCACTCTTCAATGTAATGAAAGAAAAACGCTTAGATAATTGTTCAACATTTTGTCCTAATACTAATACAGGGCCGGAGAAGTTTTCTAGAAATTGTTTCGTTTCATCAGAAAACGCTTCTTTTGTTTCACCGATATAAACAATATGTGTATAGGAGGATACGTTATTAATTGAAGTTGCTTCTTTTAAGTTTTTTACGGTTATATCATTTGTAAAATGTCCTAATTGAGTATTAAGGATTTGGACATTATTTGAAACTTTATCGTCTTGTGTACTATACAAAACAAGTACTTTTGGTTTTGATGATGTTTGTGCAGAGGTGTAGGTAGGGATGAGTAGTAAAATGCTGAACAAGAGTGTTAGGCATTTTTTCATTTTGTACGCTCCTATTCTATATATAGAGTTCAGTTTACAATTATATACAAAAAATGCGTTATAGTCTATGAAAGTTACATTTTTGCACGTATTTACCAGCTGTTTTTTCACAAAATCGGTCTAAAGCATGATGATAATACGTATAGTTATTTGCTATGATAAAAGAGTAATAGAATGTAGGTAATTGTAAAGGGAAGGCTGAAAGGGGACAAATTTCAGCGGAGAAAGAGGTAGAGGTAGTGAAGAAATTCTTTGTAGGATTTTTAGTTGTTCTTGGAGTATATTTATATTTCCAAGGAAAGTCTGAAGGAATGGATAAGCTAGTGAATGGAACAAGCTATGTTGATTCAGAAGAAGCAAAACAGATGAAACAAATCATTATAGAGGAAGCGAAGAAAGTAAATCTTCCGGAATGGATACCTCTTGCAATTGCCGAGCATGAAAGTCGATTAAATCCAAGAAGTGTTGGAGATAATGGAACTTCATTTGGATTGTTTCAACTACACCGCGGCGGCGGGCTTGCACCAGAACATTTAACTGATGATGAGCTGAAAGATCCACGTACAAATGCGCAAATTGCAATGCCGCATTTAATGAAAGGATATAAGCGTGGGGTGCAAAAAGGTTTGACTGATTTTGCATTACTGAAATATATAGCGAATACATCTGGATGGCCAGGGAATTTAGGGCCAGAGTGGACGGATAATAACATGAAGTATAACATCGGATTAGAAGATGTGTACTATCGAAATAAAGGTGTAATAAAGTGAAACTTTAATCAGTGGGGGAGTCTGTTCATCCCCCGCTGATTATTAGTCTTCACCAATCGGGCTTTTACGAGCAGTTAATCTTCCGCCTAACTTCTAGCGTTTTCCGGATTTTGAGGTGGAAGTTTTACTGCTCGTTAATGCGGGGTAAAAGAGTAGGTTTTCTATACCTACTCTGTTTTTTTATGAATAATTTCATCCTTTTCTTTCGTGAAATACTGCGTGAGTTGTATTTTCACCTCTTCTAGTTTTGTAGAAACTTGCGGTATTTTATATCCTACATACAATGGTGAAACGACAAATCTAGGTACAACTTTACAAATGATTTTTCCATTTAAGTAATAGAAGAATAAGTTATAACTACTGCATCCTTTATGGAAATCTATCAGTATGTAACGTACAGTTTGCTGAATGTAATTTGCCATTTCATCTATATATGAAATATTATCAATGATTATATTGAATTCAGTGAAGCCAATAATGGGATGCTCTGAAATATTAAGCTCAATGCGTTCATTTTTTTGAACAATTACTCCTTGGAAATTTTCTTCTTCAATATTTTCAAGATAATTTACATATTTCATTCCGATAATTTGCATGTGTGCATGATGCAAACTTCCACCTGAAAATGGACCGTGATTTTTGTATAAAATTACAGATGCAAATTCTTCGTTCTTCTGTAAGTGTAACCAATGTTGAATAGAAAATTGCATTAATTTTCGCATATGTTCTTCTGTATATGTTGCGATATGATCTTCGCAATTATCCGTTTCAATCAGCACCGTTTGAAATGTATCTTGTAATGTAGGAAATTTATTTTTTAACCAAATAATAGAACCATCAGTTGCTAAAATATCCGTTAAATGTTCTTTATCGCAAAATGGACATGCAGCGCTTCTATTCCGAATACTTTCTGGTTTTTGTTTACCGATATCGTTTAAAAAATATAGTTGTTGTGTATCCATTTGTATATATGCCCCTTTAAAATATGTGTAAAAATCCCGCTTAATACATTCGGGAAAAGGAGAAGGAAATCCTCTAAAGACAATATGGAAAAAATAAAAGACAAGATATCCTCATTACGATAGGGTACCTTGTCTTTTATTTTTTCTCTAATAGTGTGTATGGATAATATAGAACATTTTCATTATTTTTCTTTTTTCTATTTTTTATTGTGTATAAAGTGATTGCTGTGCTTGCAATTATAATAATGGCTTTCTTCATATTCATATACCCCTTTTTATTGTTGGTTTAATTCTTGGCTAACTGCTTTTGCATCGACTAAAGCGTGTAAAATCATTTTCACCATGTTCATCATATTTCTTCACTCCTTTTTATAGTTCATTTAGTTCTTTTACAACTGCTTGTCCGTTCACTAATACCTCAAAGATTGCTTTTACGATTTCTTTCATCATGTTTGTTTCCTCCTTGTGTTTGTCACTCTTGTTTTACATCTTTATTGTATAGGGAGGCATCTTTTCGTACTATCGCTTTCCATTACGTGAACATAACAGTTTTGTAAGATTTGATGTCACTTATTGAAATGTTTAGTCTATCTTCATTATTTTCAGAAAAATGACTATTCAAACATGAAATTGGAAAGTATAATAAAGAAGTAAGTATTAAATTCCGTACGAAAGGGGTGAATGAGATGAAACGTTCTTTAGCTGCGCGTGCCAAATTTTTAGATTTTATCTATTTTTGTCGTGCGATTTTTCATGATGTAGTTGTTAACGGGATACGTATGCCCTTTTTTAACAATTGCATAGTGACTATTGAACGATAGAAATCTCTTCACCCATTTTTAATAAACGTGTGAAAAGGGAGCTATTTGGCTTCCTTTTTCTATGCCGAAAACCATGGGGAATGTTTCTTTCTCATGGTTTTTTATATTGAAAGGAGTACGGAAAATGACTATTTGTAGTGTAAATAATGTAACGAAATCTTTTGGTGGAAACATCATATTTGAAAATATATCGCTTGAAATAAAGAATGGTGAACGTGTTGGATTAGTTGGTCGTAACGGTAGTGGGAAGACAACAATCTTTGGGCTTCTAACGGGAATGGAGAGTTTGGATGCAGGAGCCATTCATATGAAGAAAGGTACACGTATTGGTCATGTCGCACAAATTCCGAAGTTTGATGAGGCCATGACTGTATATGATGTATTGAGTTCCGCTTTTAAAGTAGAAAAGGAATTAGAAAAAGAAATGCATGCTCTAGAAAAAAATATGGCGGAGGAGCAGGAACAATCTGCTTTGCAAAAGCTAATGGAGAGGTACGGAGTAATTCAAGAAAAATTTGCATTTCTCGGTGGTTATGAAATAGAGGCAAATATAATGAAGGTAGCAAATGGCTTACAAGTCACAAACTTATTTCCAAGAGTATTTACGGAATTAAGTGGAGGAGAACAGACGAAAATAAGCCTTGCATATATGCTATTGCAGAAACCAGATTTACTTCTATTAGATGAACCAACAAATCATTTAGATTTGTTTGCAGTTGAATGGTTAGAGAAATTTTTAAAAGAATATACTGGAACAGTTATGGTTATTTCACACGATCGCTATTTCCTTGATGAAGTTGTAACGAAAATTTTGGATTTGGAAGATGGAGAGATTCACGTGTACCATACGAATTATTCTCAGTTCGTTGAGGAGAAGGAAGAAAGGTTACTTCAAGAGTTTCAAGCTTATCAAGAGCAGCAAAAGAAAATAAAGAAAATGAAAGAAGCAATTAAGCGCCTACGTGAATGGGCAAATCAAGCGAATCCTCCGAATGAAGGATTGCATAAAAGAGCGAGGAATATGGAACGTGCGTTAGAGCGTATAGAGAAATTAAAGAGGCCAATTTTAGAAAGAAAACAGATGGGTCTTCAGTTTGAAGGGCAAGAGAGAAGCGGAAAAGATGTTGTTGTAATGAAAGAAGTGAGTAAAGGTTTTGCTGGCCGATCTTTATTTGAACAAGCGAATTTACATGTTCGTTTTCAAGAGCGTGCTGCTATCGTTGGTCGTAATGGTACAGGGAAGACTACATTATTAAAACTACTATTAGAAGAAATAAATCCAGACGTTGGTGAAATTCGAATTGGTAGTAGTGTCAAAATTGGTTATTTATCACAACATGTATATGAAAATATGAAGAGTAATGTATTGGAAGCATTCAGAGAGAATGTGGCTGTAACAGAAGGAGAAGCAAGACATATATTAGCTAAGTTTTTGTTTTATGGTCCAGCAGTATTTAAGAAAGTAACGCAACTTAGTGGTGGAGAAAAAATGAGATTAAGACTTGCGCAACTTATGTATCAAGACATCAATTTTCTAATTTTAGATGAGCCGACAAACCATCTTGATATTGAATCAAGGGAAGTTTTAGAGGAAGCCCTTGAGCAATATAACGGGACGATTTTAGCTGTTTCACACGATCGATATTTTTTAAATAAGTTATTTGAAAAGACGTACTGGATTGATAGATGCAAATTATTTGAGTTTGCAGGAAACTATGCATGGGCTCGTCAAAAGTGGGAAGAAAAGCTTGAGGAGGAAGTAATAAAGCATAAGCACCATGGAAGAAAAAGTGTTGAAGCAATCTCTATAAAAAAGAAAGATTCTAGAAGTTTTGCGGAGATTGAAAACGAGTTAATGCATATAGAAGAAGATATATATGCATTAGAAAGTGAAATGGAATATGTAGCTGATGTTGAAAAACTTGAAAAATTATATGAGGAAAAAACGAAGAAAGAGTTGTTACGAGCAGATTTATATAATGAATTAGAGAATATGGTGGAGTAATGAGTAGAAAGCCACTTCCTTTCAGTTTTGCTGGAGGAAGTGGCTTTTTTCATAATGATATTTTGCTTTAAAGGTTAAATGAAGCGATGTGTTTCACGTGAAACAGTAACTTAGATAAATCCATTTTCCTCAATTTGCATAGTTTGTGAAACATATGAAAATGATAAGGTGAAAAATAAATGTCATTAGTGGTTTTTCGATAGGAGTAATTACAAAAACAAAGGCTAATTATTTCCCGAGAGATAAAGTGAGGGCTTTTACGGGCACCCCGACCCTGACCTAACTTCTTTTGCTTTCGCTGAATTTTGAGGTGGGGGTCTTACTGCACGGCAAATAGCGGGATAAATATGTGTAACAGAGACTAGTGAATGAAAACAAAAAGAGAGCAAAGTTACAGCTTTATGCGCTGAACTCTGCTCTCTTTTTGCGTGGCATCTTCTCTCGTTGAAATTATAATAGCAATCCCGAGCATGATAAAAAAAGCTAAAAAGAGGACGAACTTTGGGAAGAACGGGAATAGTAATAGCGCTCCGACTATCATAATTGTTAATAATACGTAGTGCAGGACGTATTGGAATAGGTTGTCCATATTTTCGCCCCCTTTTTGGTAATTGGTTATTAGTATTCTATGTTTCATGCTGAAGGAATAGAAGTAGATTTTTAAGTTTTAATACGAATTATAGCTGAGTTTTCTTAAAGTATAAATGTAGAGTAATAATTTTGGGAAAATTCTAAAAATATTTATTTAGAAAGAATTGACAAAACATAATGAACGATATAAGCTAATAACCATAAAGTCTACCGGAAAGGTCGGAATAAGATTGTTACCCCTCAAAAACATCTATTTTTTTCTGATTAAAACCGACTTTTCCGATTGGCTATAAATGTGCTGTGGGAGGCATACATAAGCTAATAAGTTCAAAGGGTATAACTATTAAACAGTTAGGGTGGGGACAATGAAGAAAAAGACAAAAAAATGGGCTGGTGTATTTTCAGTATTACTGAGTAGTTCGCTTGTGTTATCTGCTTGTGGGGGACAGGAGGATACGGCTTCTACAGAACCAGTAAAAAAGCAGGATTTAAAAGACTCTAAGATTGAATCAATTCCAGCTACAGATAAAAAGAAAAGTCCAGAGAAAGCAAATCAACGAAAAGATACTTTCATTACAGCCATTTCTAAGCCAGGGGGAGTTTTCCTTCCGTATTTCCAAGATAATGGTTGGGATGGAAATGTAACGTCGGTTATTTTTGCTTCATTAGTAACAACAGACAAACAAAGTAAACCTATTCCGGATCTTGCGGAAAAATGGGATATTTCTGCTGACCAGTTAACATATACATTCCATTTACGTAAAAATTTAAAATTTAGTGATGGGTCGCCTCTAACAGCGGATGACGTAGCATTTACATTAACACTACTTCATGATAAAGCGTATGAAGGTGGATTGGATATTGCTCAGTATGCTGTTAAAGGTGGGAAAGAATATAAAGAAGGAAAAGCAACTTCTATTGAAGGAATCCAAGTTGTTGATCCACAGACAATTAAAATTACAACTGAAAAAGTTAATTCACAGGCGCTAACGAATTTAGGTGGCCCAGTGCTATCAAAAGCTTATTATGGAAAAGATTATAAACAAAATACAAGTTTAGACTATTTAAAAGCATTATATGGGCAACCAATTGCAGCGGGTCCATATAAATTTGAAAAATATGTTCCAGGTCAAGAAGTCCGCTTTGTTGCTAACGAAAATTATTATGCAGGTAAACCAAAAATTAAAAACTTTATTTACAAAATCACATCAGGTGATACTGGATTCCAATTATTCCAAACAGGTGAACTGGACTATAGTGGGTTTAGAGCGAACCCTGAAAATATAGACCAATTAAAAGGATTAGAGTTTGCAAATATTAATCTTGAATCATCAAGTGATATTGCTTATATCTATGTAAATAATAAGAAGTCGTATTTGAAAGATAAAAAGGTACGCCAAGCACTTACTTATGGATTAGACCGTAAGAAGTATGTGGATACAGCTTTACAAGGCTATGGCTCTGTCGCTAACGTACCAATTGCTCCAGTTTCATGGGCATATACAGAAGAAGGTATTAATAAATATCCGCATGACGTAGAAAAGGCTAAAAAATTATTGGATGAGGCTGGTTGGAAAGTAGGTTCTGACGGGGTTCGTGAAAAAGATGGTCAAAAATTAAAATTAACATACTACGCATCAAATACAGGTAAAACAAATGATATCTTTATTCCGATTGCAAAAGAAAGTTACAAAGAAATTGGTGTTGAATTAAATCCAGAGTTGATGGACTTTAATACGATGCTTTCAAAAGTAGGAAAAGGTGACTACGATTTAGCGGCAGTTTCAACACCAGGAATTAGTGATCCAAGTGAAGTTGTAAGTGAGTACTTATCAACTAATCCAAAAAGTGATACGGGTTATAATAATCCGAAAGTAGATGATTTGATTGTAAAAGGTATAGGAACGACAGATATTGAAAAACGTAAAGCGATTTATAAAGAGCTGTATAAAGAGTTAAGTGATGATCCACCAGTTATTTTATTAAACTATCGTAAACTACTTTATGCTCATAATGCACGTATAAAAGGAATTGATCCAGAAAAGTACGATAGCATCAGTTCCAACTTACCAGTGTTATCTATTGAACAATAAGGGTTGACCTAAATAATAGAAGACGTTTTTTCACACAGCAATGGAATGGTAGCTGTTTTGAAAAAATGTTCTTCTATTTTTAAGTAAATAGGATTGGGGAGACAAAAGGTGAAAACATATATCATTCGTAGGTTTCTACAAATGATTCCTACATTGTTTGGTACGTCTATTATTATCTTTTTCTTATTTGCACTCTTACCGGGTGATTATATCGATTCAAATCCAAAATTAACACCAGAGAGAGCTCAAGAATTAAGAGAGTTGTACGGTTTAAATAAACCGATTATTGAAAGGTATTTTCATTGGTTAGTGAATGCTTTGCATGGTGATTTTGGATTTTCTTTACAGTATCAAGAACCGGTAACTTCATTACTTAATAAATTCATTTGGAATACATTTATTGTTGCTGCTGCAGCTTTATTTTTCACTTGGATTATTGCTCTTATTATTGGGGTTATTTCTGCAACAAAGCAGCACTCTTGGTTTGATAGATTGGTAACAATCGGTGTCTTTGCAGCAATGTCATTTCCATCATTTTTTATCGGACTATTTTTAATTAAATTATTAGCAGTTGATTTAAAGTCATTACCTATTGGTGGCATGATTGATATTGGGAGTAACTCAACAGGGATAGCATACATATTAGAAGTATTACGTCATATGATTCTACCTGTATTTATTTTAACGCTTCTTGGTGTAGGATCGTTAACACGCTATTTTAGAACTGGCATGTTGGATGTTATTAGGCAAGATTATATTCGTACTGCTCGTGCAAAAGGTTTAAAAGAAAGGACCGTTATTTATAAACATGCATTGAAAAATGCAATTTTGCCAGCAATTACATTACTTGCTTTTGAATTACCGGGTTTATTTTCAGGAGCTATTATTATTGAACAGATTTTTAATTGGCCAGGGATTGGGAGTATTCAATTAGAAGCATTAAACTTCCGTGACTATACGGTATTAATGGCCTTTACAATGTTTCTTTCTTGTTTAACAATTATGGCTAATTTCTTAGCTGATATTGTATATGCGTTTGTTGATCCAAGAATTCGATTGAAGTAAGGGGGGAAAGATATGGAGACTATTACACCCATAATAGAGAAAAAGAAAGAACGGAAAAAAAGAAATGAATCATCACCATGGCGCCAAGCGTATAAAAAAATCAAGAAAAATAAGATGGCACTGTGTGGCTTATACGTTTTAATATTTATGTTTTTATTTAGTTTTATCGGTCCAATCTTTTCACCGTATGCTGATGGGAAAGTACAAGTAACACAAATTAATAAACCACCCAGCCTGTCACATTGGCTTGGGACAGACCAGTTGGGACGGGATATTTTAACTAGACTTATGCAAGCAGGGCGTATTTCATTAACAATCGGTTTAGCGTCGATGCTACTATCCGTTATACTAGGAGCTCTATTAGGAGCAATTGCTGGTTTTTATCGAGGAGTTGTAGATCATTTAATTATGCGTGTTGCAGATGTGTTAATGTCCATTCCAGGATTACCACTACTTATTATAATGGGAGCAATTTTATCAGAATGGAAATTACCATCGGAGTACCGTTTATATGTTGTAATGATTATTTTAAGTTTAGTAGGATGGCCAGGACTTGCCCGTCTTGTGAGAGGACAAATTTTAACATTGCGGGAGCAAGCCTTTATGCAAGCGGCAGATGTATTAGGATTAAAAGATTCTCGAAAAATCATTCATCATCTAATTCCTAACGTTTTTCCGTTACTTATTGTTGTAGCAACTTTGGGTGTGGCTGGATCTATTTTAAGTGAGTCCGCACTAAGTTACTTAGGCCTCGGAGTCGTTCCACCTACACCATCATGGGGGAACATGATTAGCGCAGCTAACTCATTAATCGATTTCCAAAAGCGTCCATGGTTATGGATTCCGCCCGGTTTTGCAATCTTTATAACAGTTGTATCAATTAATTTACTTGGTGATGCACTTCGTGATGCGTTAGATCCAAAGATGAGACGGTAGGTGAGAAGATATGAGTAAAGCGGTAGTAGAGCTGAAAGACTTACAAACACATTTTCAAACTGACGAGGGGACAGTAAAGGCTGTGAACCATGTTAGCTTTGCGGTTCGAGAAGGGGAAACAGTTTGTGTAGTAGGAGAATCAGGTTGCGGAAAGAGTGTAACAGCTTTATCTATTATGGGGCTTATTGCTGAATCTGGTAGTGTAGTGGGTGGAGACATTTTATATGAAGGAAAAAGTCTCTTAGGAATGAAAGAGAAAGAACTTCGTAGTTTACGAGGCAATGATATTGCAATGATTTTCCAAGAACCGATGACATCGCTAAACCCCGTCTTCACTGTAGGGGAGCAAATTGTAGAAACGTTAAGAGAGCATGAATTACTTAGTAAAAATGAAGCATATAAGAAGGCAATTGAGTTAATTCGTAAAGTTGGCATAGCCCGCGCTGATGAAATCGTCCATTCTTATCCGCATGAACTGAGCGGTGGGATGTTACAACGTATTATGATTGCTGTTGCGCTTAGTTGTAATCCTAAGTTATTAATTGCAGATGAACCAACAACAGCTCTTGATGTTACCATTCAGGCTCAAATATTGGATCTACTAAGACAAGTGAAAGAAGAATTTAAAACGTCGATTTTATTAATTACACATGACTTAGGTGTCGTAGCGGAAATGGCTGATTATGTTGTCGTTATGTATGGCGGGAAAGTTATTGAAGAAGCCCCAGTACTAGAGATATTCCAAAATCCAAAACATCCTTATACGAAAGGATTATTGAAATCAAAACCAGTAATGGGAAAACGAATAGATAAACTATATTCTATTCCAGGGCAAGTTCCGAATTTAGTTGGTTTAGGTGAATTTTGTTACTTTAGTGGGCGTTGTGAGCATTGTATGGAAATATGTGAAAAAGAAGCCCCAAATCTAAATGTAAATGATGAAAATCATAAAGTAGCTTGCTGGTTATATGAGGAGCGTGCGGAACAATGAGTGAACCATTATTAGAGGTGAAAAACCTAAAGGCATATTTTCCAATTAAGGGTGGCGTATTTAGTAGAACAATTGGGCATGTAAAAGCAGTTGATGGAGTAAGTTTTACTATTAATAAAGGTGAAGTGTTTGGTCTCGTTGGTGAATCAGGGAGCGGGAAAACAACAATAGGAAAAACAATTTTACGCCTCGTTCAAAAAACGGAGGGAGAAGTGAAGTTTAAAGGAAAAGATGTTCATTCTTTATCCAAGGATGAATTAAGAAAACATCGCCCTAATATGCAGCTCGTTTTCCAAGATCCATTTAGCTCATTAAATCCGAGAATGAGAATTGGAGAAGCGCTTGGAGAGCCAATGTTGGCCCACGGATTAGCAACGAAAGAAAATGTGCGTGAAAAGGTAATTGAAGTATTGGAGTTATGTGGATTAGCTCCTTATCATATTGACCGGTATCCCCATGAGTTTTCTGGTGGACAACGTCAGCGTATCGTAATCGCAAGAGCTATGGTATTAAATCCAGAATTCATTGTAGCTGATGAACCTGTAGCGGCACTAGATGTATCTATCCAAGCACAAATTATTAATTTATTTAGTGAGTTACAGGAGAAAAAGGGATTATCTTATTTATTCATTTCGCATGATTTAAGTGTAGTAGAACACTTATGTACGAAAATCGGAATTATGTATTTAGGTACGATTGTGGAGACAGCACCGCGTGATAAGTTATTTACCAATCCGCTACATCCTTATACGAAAGCATTGTTATCAGCTGTTCCAATACCAGATCCAACAGTGAAGCGAGAACGAATTATACTAGAAGGGGATATTCCAAGTCCAGCAAATCCACCTTCGGGCTGTCGTTTTCATACACGTTGCCCATTTGCAACGGATGTTTGTAAAAAAACAGTACCAGAATTCCGTAATGTTGGTGTAGAGCATTTTGTTGCTTGTCATCACGTATAAAAAAGGACTCTTTCAAATTGAAAGAGTCCTTTTTTTATTTACTAGATGAAGTTTGTTTCAATACAAATTGCTCGATTGCGTGAGCAACACCATGTTCATTGTTTGTTAGTGTTACAACATCACATAGCTTTTTTACATCTTCTTCAGCGTTGCCCATTGCAACAGATAAGCCTGCTACTTCTAACATTGGTACATCATTAAAATTATCACCAATAGCAACTGTATCTTCAATAGGGATATTAAAATGAGCTGCCATCTGCTGTATCCCGTTTCCTTTATGTCCATTCTTATCCATAATTTCTAAGTTAGTAGGAGCCGATGCTGTAACCATAATATCAGCATCTTCTTGTAATATACTTAATAGCTGTGCGCGATGCGCTGCATTAAACGTTAAAATGAAGAATTTAGATATTTCTAGTTCTTGGTTATTTACAACATCTTCTATTTTTTTGAAATCAGTAATTAGGTTCGATTTCTTTTGCTTTTCTGTAATTCGTTCAAGTTCCTCTAATGTAACATCAAGCGCATGCTTATTTTCTTCGAATGCTTGCATCACTTGATCTTGCCATGTATATGGAGAATAAACTCCTTTATTTGTATATAGCTTATATGGGAAACCTTCAGATTCTAGTAATTTTGCAAGTTTGTACACTTTGTCGTTTTGTATACAACGCGAGTTAATTACTTTTCCATCCACATAAACAATAGCCCCATTGCTTGCTCCGACTGGAAGAGATAATTTATATTCTTCCAATAGCTTTAAAGCATCCTCTTTCGCACGACCAGAACAGATCATTACAATATGACCGGCTTCTTGTGCAGTTTGGATTGCTTGTAGGTTTTCTTTGGAGATTTCAAGATTAGATGATAGTAGTGTACCATCCATATCTAATGCGATTAATTTCAAAATGACCACCTCTTTGTTTTTATTATACATAGTTATATAGAGGAAACATATAAACTTATCTTGGAAAGACGGTATTTTATCTCATATTAAAAGTAAGTAAAGATTAGATAGGTTTAGTGGCACTAAATAAACAATTTGTAACAAAAATAGAGAGGAATATGACTACATTTCACTTTATGACTGTAATGTTACACGAGTGTTACAAACGTGAACTTAGTGAAAAACGCATTAAATAAAGGTTTTTGAGGGTTGTTATAAAAAAACGTAAAAAAAGTGTAATAAATTTTACGTAATTATATTGCAACGTAATAATAGTTATGTTACATTAATGTTACAAACGTTACGTTATCAAATTTAATGTAACGTTAACATAAAAACTATGAAATAAACATTTCTTAAAAATTACATATAGATAACTTATAAAAAGGGAGGATAAATGATATGAAAGAGCAAGTATTACAAGTAACAAAAGGTGACTTCGTAGGATCAGCAAGTGGAGCGGTAGTATTAACAGCATTAATCGTATTTTTATCAAGCGTATTAGTATAATAGAAGTTTTGTAATAAAAGAAAAAGAGAGGAGAATGAAAGATATGAAAGAGCAAGTATTACAAGTAACAAAAGGTGACTTCGTAGGATCAGCAAGTGGAGCGGTAGTATTAACAGCGTTAATCGTATTTCTATCAAGCGTATTAGTATAATAGAAGCTTTGTAACAAAAGAAAAAAAGGAGGATAAATGATATGAAAGAGCAAGTATTACAAGTAACAAAAGGTGACTTCGTAGGATCAGCAAGTGGAGCGGTAGTATTAACAGCATTAATCGTATTTTTATCAAGTGTATTAGTATAATAGAAGTTTTAAATTAAACAAAAAAGGAAGGAGAATGAGGGATATGAACAGTGAACAAGTGTTTCAAGTAACAAAAACAGATTTATTAGGATCCTTAGGTGGAGCGGTAATATTAACATCATTTATTCTATTCCTTGCGAATGTATTAGTATGAGATATATAAATACAATCATTCAAAAAAAATAAAGACTCTAACGTATTAGTAAGTAGTTAATATGTTGGAGTCTTTTTTATATTCTTCTTATATACCCTCAAGTATTAAAGTTACCTCATTATCCAGCATTCAATGCTAATTAAACGCTGCGGTTGAAACTTGATTCAACGAATAATCAAAAATCTACTGAATAAAATCCCGCTTTATTTCAAAGAGAAAAAAGTCGAATTTTATATGTAAGAAAAAAAGAGGAATTTGACAGAAAAGATAGAAAATTTTAAAGGTCAGAATTTGTTAGCTTGCTAACTAATTTCTATTAATTAATGTTGGAAGCGTTTTCGGTTGGTTTTAAGTATGGACCATTTAATCTATTTACAGGGGGATGAAGATATTATGAAACAAAAATCTATGGATACGCTAGCTGCACAAATGGAGGACTTTTTTCCAGTACGTGATGTAGATCATTTGGAATTTTACGTAGGGAATGCAAAGCAATCGAGTTATTATCTTGCGAGAGCGTTCGGATTCAAAATTGTGGCTTACTCTGGATTAGAAACTGGAAACCGTGAAAAGGTATCTTATGTTCTTGTGCAAAAAAATATGCGTTTCGTTGTGTCTGGAGCTTTAAGTAGTGAAAATCGTATTGCAGAGTTTGTAAAGACTCATGGTGATGGCGTGAAGGATGTGGCACTACTTGTTGATGATGTTGATAAAGCATACTCAGAAGCAGTGAAACGTGGTGCCGTCGCAATTGCTCCACCACAGGAATTAACAGATGAGGACGGTACATTGAAAAAAGCAGTTATTGGTACGTATGGTGATACAATTCATACGCTTGTAGAGCGTAAAAATTATAAAGGGGCATTTATGCCAGGATTCCAAAAGGTAGAATTTAATATTCCATTTGAGGAGTCTGGTTTAATTGCTGTTGATCATGTAGTTGGTAATGTTGAAAAAATGGAAGAGTGGGTTAGTTATTACGAGAATGTTATGGGCTTTAAACAAATGATTCATTTTGATGATGACGATATTAGTACAGAGTATTCGGCGTTAATGTCAAAAGTTATGACGAATGGAAGTCGTATTAAGTTTCCTATTAACGAACCAGCAGACGGAAAGAGAAAGTCACAAATTCAAGAGTATCTAGAATTCTATAATGGAGCTGGTGTACAACATCTTGCTTTATTAACAAGTGATATTGTTAAAACAGTTGAAGCGCTTCGTGCAAATGGGGTGGAGTTTTTAGATACACCTGATACTTATTACGATGAGCTAACTGCACGAGTTGGAAAAATCGATGAAGAAATTGATAAGTTAAAAGAATTAAAGATCTTAGTAGATCGTGATGATGAAGGTTACTTACTACAAATCTTTACGAAACCAATTGTAGATCGTCCGACTTTATTTATTGAAATCATTCAACGTAAAGGTTCTCGAGGATTTGGTGAAGGAAACTTTAAAGCGTTATTCGAATCAATTGAAAGAGAACAAGAGCGTCGCGGAAACTTATAAGATTTGTATCCACCAGCAAAAGTCCCTTTGCTGGTGGAAATTTCATTTTTATAAGGAGGAATCAGGATGAAATTTGTTACATTTCGTCTTCCTTCAAAAGAACTACGGGCTGGATGGCTTGAAGGTGACAAAGTAATAGATATGAATCTTGCTAGTGAAGGGGAAATCCCTTCTTCTATGATGGATTTTTTAGAGAAAGCGGATGAGTATGTAGAAGTAGTGCGGAATATTAAGAATCCAAATAAGGGTATATATGCTTTAGAAGAAGTACAATTGACAGCTGCTCTTCCTAATCCGAGTAGTATTCGAGATTTTTACGCATTTGAACAACATGTAAAAACAGCTCGTGGACGAAGAGGATTAGATGTTGTGCCTGAATGGTATGATATTCCGGTTTTTTATTTTACTAATCATCGTGCTGTAATTGGTTCCGGTGATTTTGTAATTGGTCCGAAAAAGTCTAAAAAGCTTGATTATGAGTTGGAGATTGCTTGCGTAATAGGAAGAGAAGGGCGAAATATTTCTCGAGAGCAAGCAGAGGAATATATTTTGGGTTATTGTATTATGAACGACTGGAGTGCGAGAGACTTACAAGCAACAGAAATGAAAGTAGGTCTCGGTCCAGCGAAGGGAAAAGACTTTGCAACTTCATTAGGAGCACATCTCGTTACGAAAGAGGAATTAGACGTTTATCGTAATGGTGATCGATATAATTTAGAAATGACTGCTCATGTAAATGGAAAACTATTATCAAAAGGAAACTTCCAAGATATTTACTATACATTTGCTGAAATGATTGAACGTGCTTCAGAGGACGTTACGTTATATCCAGGAGATGTGATTGGTTCTGGGACAGTAGGAACAGGATGTATTTTAGAACTGGGCACAGAAGAGTGGCTACAAGATGGAGATGTTGTAGAACTGTCGATTACTGGTTTAGGTACACTACGTAATACGATAAAAAAAGAAAAGGAAGCGGGTGATGGGCATGTTTTATCGTCACATGGGAGAACTACCTCATAAACGACATGTACAATTTCGTAAAAAAGATGGGTCGCTTTATCGTGAACAGGTAATGGGAACAAAAGGTTTTTCTGGTACGCAGTCTATTTTGTATCATCATTATATGCCAACAGAAGTAGGTCATTCTGCATTATCGCATTCTTGTCAGTTGCAGTATGAAGAGGATGTTGCTCTTTCTCATCGCCACTTTCGAACGAAAGAAAGTAAAAAAAGTGGTGATGCAATAAGTGGACGGAATTTCATACTTGGAAATGAAGATTTGTTAATTGGAGTAGTGAGTCCAACAGAAAAAATGGATTATTTCTATCGTAATGGTGATGGCGATGAAATGTTATTTGTTCATTATGGAACAGGGAAAATTGAAACGATGTTTGGAACGATTCACTATAGAAAAGGCGACTATGTAACGATTCCAATTGGAACGATTTATCGTGTTATTCCAGATGAAGGAGAGACTAAGTTTCTTGTTGTAGAGGCAAATAGCCAAATTACAACGCCGCGTCGTTATCGAAATGAATACGGACAATTGTTAGAGCATAGTCCGTTTTGTGAAAGAGATCTTCGTGGTCCAGAAAAATTAGAGACATATGATGAAAAAGGCGAGTTTGTCGTAATGACAAAATCAAGAGGCTATATGCATAAACATGTTTTAGGACACCACCCGTTAGATGTTGTTGGATGGGATGGCTATTTATATCCGTGGGTATTTAATGTAGAGGATTTTGAACCAATTACAGGGCGCATTCATCAGCCACCGCCAGTACATCAAACATTTGAAGGACATAATTTTGTTATTTGCTCTTTCGTACCACGTTTATACGATTATCATCCAGAGTCAATTCCAGCACCATATTATCATAGTAATGTTAATAGTGATGAAGTTCTTTACTATGTAGAAGGAAACTTTATGAGTCGCAAAGGTGTGGAAGAAGGTTCTATTACACTTCATCCGAGCGGGATTCCCCATGGACCGCATCCGGGGAAAACAGAGGCAAGTATAGGGAAGAAAGAGACGCTTGAATTAGCTGTTATGATAGACACATTCCGTCCGCTTCGTATTGTAAAACAAGCACATGAAACAGAAGATGAAAAGTATATGTATAGCTGGATTGAACAAGGTTCATATACTGTGAAATAAGTAAAAAAGGCATGCTCTCAATAAGGGGGCATGCCTTTTTCACGGAATCGACATGTATAATAATACCAAAAAAATAATGGAAAGATATATAGAAAGAATAATAAGGATCGTGCATATTCAGAAGAATTTCTACTTGTTTCGACAAAAGTATTGACTAGGAAAAGCGTAATGAGTAAAATAAAAAAGCGAATTAAAAATTTTCAGAAAATTTAAAACTTGGAGGAGTGAAAGATGAAGCAAATTTTTCAAAAGAAGCCAATTGCAAAGTTAATGCATGAAAGTAAGCAAAAAACGTTAGCAAGAACATTGGGTGCGCTAGATTTAACTATGCTTGGAATCGGAGCAATTGTTGGAACTGGTATTTTTGTTCTAACGGGTGTTGTGGCAGCGAAACATTCTGGGCCAGCTATTATATTATCATTTGCGATTGCCGCGTTAGCTTGTGCCTTTGCTGCATTTTGTTATGCTGAATTTGCTTCTTCAGTTCCTGTCTCGGGCAGTGTGTATACGTATACATACGCGACGATGGGGGAAGTGTTCGCATTTTTAATTGGCTGGGACTTAATGCTTGAATATTTACTTGCTACATCTGCTGTAGCAAACGGTTGGTCTGCATATTTTCAATCTTTATTAAAGGGGTTTGGAATTCACATTCCGACTATTCTCTCCTCGGCTCCTGGTACAGGAAAGGGTGGAATAATTGATCTACCTGCAGTTCTAATTATTTTAGTGATGACAGTTCTTTTATCTAGGGGTGTTCGTGAAAGTGCACGAGTAAATAACATTATGGTATTTATTAAAATAGCAGTTGTTCTTATTTTTATCTTTGCTGGTTTTAATTATGTGAAACCTGAAAACTGGACGCCCTTTATGCCATTTGGTTTAGATGGTGTAATGGCTGGAGCGGCTACAGTATTCTTCGCATTTATAGGATTTGATGCAGTTTCAACAGCGGCAGAAGAAGTGAAACGTCCGCAACGTGATTTACCAATTGGTATTATTGCATCGTTATTAATTTGTACAGTTCTTTATATCGTTGTTTCGCTTATTTTGACAGGGATTGTTCCATACGGCCAGCTAAATATATCAGATCCAGTTGCTTTTGCACTTCAATTTATTGGACAAGATGGTTTAGCGGGGGTAATTTCAGTAGGAGCAATTACAGGAATTACAACAGTAATGCTAGTTATGATGTATGGGCAAGTTCGTGTTTCTTATGCGATGAGCCGAGATGGTTTACTGCCGAAGCGTCTTGCTAAAGTTCATCCGAAATTTAAAACGCCATTTTTAAATACATGGACAACGGGGATTATTGCGGCACTGATTTCAGGATTAATAGATTTAAATGTTTTAGCACATCTTGTAAATATGGGGACATTGTCAGCATTTGCACTTGTAGCTGTTGCGGTAATCGTAATGAGAAGAACTCATCCAGACTTACCAAGGGCATTTAAGGCTCCGCTTGTACCATTTTTACCAGCATTAACAGTGATTTTCTGTTTATACTTAATGCTTCAATTATCAGGGACAGCGTGGATTAGTTTTGGGATATGGATGGTTATTGGTATAGCGGTTTACTTCTTATATAGCCGAAAACATAGTGCTTTAAATAATAGTAAAAAAGAAGAAGATGTTGCAAATTTATAAGCGAAAAAATCCATTCTAATTCTGTTAGAATGGATTTTTTATTTGAAAATTTACATTTTTCTGAACTTGTTATAAGATAATTGTTGGCTAACTAAAGGGGTGGAATGATGAAAAATACGTGGCGTGAGTTAAGGGAGATGGACCGTAACGTATGGATTCGATTTATTGGAGAGACGTTAAATGGAATTGCAATGATGATGTTAATGCCTTTTTTTGCATTATATTTAAAAGATAAGGTAGATTCGTTGTTGGAAGTTGGGGTTATTATGGCGCTTTCTCCAATTGCTGCAAGCTTTGGATCACTTATAGGAGGGAGAATTGCTGACATATATGGAAGAAAGCCTATTATGATATTTTCTATGGCAAGTAATGCATTATTAATGCTCGGTTTTCTATTTATAGAAGGATTTATTCCGTATGCAATTTTATCTATTTTTTTAGGGTTGAGTAATTCTTTATTTCATCCAGCTGCATCAGCTATGGTCGCGGATGTAACGGCACCAGAAAAAAGAACAGAGGCATATGGTTTATTACGAATGGGACACAATATAGGTGCTGCGATTGGTCCGATAATGGGAGCATCAGTAGTTGTGTTGTCAAAGAACCTTGTGTTTATTATTGCCTCTTCTACAATGCTATTTTATGCGTTACTTGTATTACTTCTTATTCAAGAGACGATGCCAAAGAGGATAGATAAGGAAGAACATAAAGAAAAGGAATCTGGGGCAGTTTGGAAAATTTTAATGCGAGATAAGGCATTAATGATTTACTTATTAGCAGGTATTATCATTTCGATGGGGTTTTCTCAAACGGAAGGCATGCTGCCACTACATTTTGATAATGAAATGAAGCGTATTTTTGGAACGAATAATCCATATCCATATTTAATGGCGTTAAACGGACTATTAGTTGTTTTATTCCAGTTTCAAATTTCAAAATGGGCTACGGATAAACCAGTTGGGAAGACGATGTTATATGGTGCATGTTTATTCGGGATTGGATTATTTTTTATAGGGTGGTTACCGAAGTGGTTTGGAGAATTTAATACAAATGCTACAATTATTTTAATAACACTACTGTTCGTTTATGCTATATATACGTTAGGTGAAATGATTATGTCGCCTGTACAGATGACATTTGTAGCAAATTTGGCCCCTGAGCATTTGAGAGGGACTTATATGGGAGCTGCAAGTTTGCAGTGGATTACAGGAAGCGCATTTGGCCCACTTTTGGGAGGTTTTTTATTAGATCGGTTACTTGGTCACTTTCTATTTACAATTTTAGCTGTAGGATGTGTAGTTGCAGGTATTGTATATGTTTCTTTAGATCGCCTTGTTGAGCAAAGGCAAAAAGACACACTAACCAAACAATCTTCTTAGTGAATAGGTGACATACACAAAAAAGGGGATTTCTACATATTTTAGGTACATAACTAGATTAGATTGCCATTTTATTTTGTGTACCTATATAGAAAATGAAATGAAAAAACCAATAAGTGATGTTATTTAATTATTTATGGAAGTTACATTTTATTTCAAATAGGAACTACCTATTTTTATAAAAAGTGCTAAAATAGAAAAATGAAAACAATTGGTTAGGGTGATTTCATTGACGAAAATTAAATTAGGTTTATTATATGGTGGAAAATCAGCTGAGCATCAAGTTTCGCTACAGACGGCTCTTGCTGCTATTAAAGCGTTAAATCAAGATAAATTCGAGATTCATCCAATTTATATTACAGAACAAGGTCAATGGGTACGCGGTGAGCGTATTGAAGGCGAAGTAACAGATGTTGAAGCTTTAAAAATGAGCGGTGCAGAAAATGCGATTTCTCCGTTATCATTAAGTACAGAAATTATCCCATCTGCAGCTTCTGAGGAGAACGCTATTGACGTTATTTTCCCATTACTACATGGACCAAACGGTGAAGATGGAACGGTTCAAGGACTATTAGAATTAATGAATATCCCTTATGTAGGAAATGGTGTTCTAGCATCATCTGCTGGTATGGATAAAGTTGTTATGAAAAACATCTTTGCAGAGGCTGGTTTAAAACAAGCAAAATATGCATCCTTCATTCGTAGTGCATGGGAGAAAAATCGTGAGGAAGCTTATTCTAAAGTAGAAGATAAGTTAGGATATCCTTGCTTCGTAAAACCAGCGAACCTTGGTTCAAGTGTTGGTATTAATAAGTGTAAAAATCGTGAAGAACTTGAGGATGCATTTGTAGAGGCATTCCAATTTGATCGCAAAATTATTGTAGAAGAAAATATTGTAGGTCGTGAAGTAGAAGTTGGGGTACTAGGTAATGATGAGCCGAAATGTTCAGTTGTAGGTGAAATCGTTCCGAAAAAGGACTTCTATGATTATAAGTCGAAATATATCGATGGTGATACGGCGCTAATTATTCCAGCTGAAATGACAGAAGAAGAATCTAATGTAATTAAGCGTGATGCGATTATTGCATTCCAATCATTAGACGGTGCAGGTTTAACGCGAGCTGATTTCTTCTTAACGAAAGATGGAGAAGTGTATATTAACGAAGTAAACACAATGCCAGGATTTACACCGTTCAGTATGTTCCCTCTATTATGGCAACATACTGGGTTACCGTATCCAGAATTAATCGAAGAGCTAATTCGTTTAGCGATTGAACGTCACGAAGAAAAACAAAAAATTAAATATACAATCTAACAAAAAAGGAGGAAGCACTATTCGTAGGAATAGTGCTTCCTCTATGTAAGGAGCGTTTCTATATGATAAAGCGAATGTTAAAGCAAGTGGAACAGATGGTAAATGGTACTGGATTAGCAGAGCAATATGAGGGAATTACTATTCAAGGCGTGTCTATTGATACAAGAAAAATTGAAAAAGGAAACTTGTATGTTCCGATTCAAGGGGAGCGCTTCGATGGACATGCTTTTGTAGATAAAGCTGTTGAAAATGGAGCTGTGGCTACATTATGGATGAAAGATGTAGCGAATCCACCTGAGAATCTTCCGGTTATTTTTGTGGAAGACACGCTATCCGCATTGCAAATGTTAGCGAAAAACTATCGCGATCAATTGGATGTTAAAGTTGTAGGTGTAACGGGTAGTAATGGTAAAACATCTACGAAAGATATTGTAACAAGTCTTCTTGCGACTAAATTCAAAGTGCAAAAAACAGAAGGGAACTTCAATAACCATATCGGATTACCTCTTACCATTTTAAACTTAGAAGAAAATACAGAAGTAGCAGTATTAGAGATGGGTATGTCAAGCCGAGGCGAAATTGAATTCTTATCTAAGTTAGCTCGTCCTAATGCAGCTATCATTACGAATATTGGTGAGGCACATTTAATGGATTTAGGGTCTCGTGAGGCAATTGCTGAAGCGAAATTAGAAATTGTTACAGGGTTACAAGAAGGTGGCGTGTTCGTATATAACGGAGATGAGCCTTTATTAACGAATCGTGTTCCTGAAATGAATTTAGCAGCAGAAACGGTTACGTTTGGTGATGCAAGAGCAAACGATTATTATCCAACGACTGTAACATTACAAGCAACTGGGACACATTTCAAAATGAATAGAGATGAAAATATTTCATTCTACTTACCTGTGTTAGGAAAACATAATGTGTATAATACACTTGCTTCAATGGCAATTGCGAAACATTTTGGTGTAACGTGGGAAGAGATGAAAGAAGGTTTAGTAACACTTCAAATGACGGGCATGCGTATGGAAATTGTGAAAACAAATAGTGGTTTAACAATTATCAACGATGCTTATAATGCAAGTCCGACGGCTATGGAAGCAGCATTCCATTTAATGAATGGTTTAGATGGTTTTGCTAAAAAAATCGTTGTGCTCGGTGATATGTTAGAACTTGGAGATCAAGAAGTACAGTTCCATTATGAGGTAGGAAAATTAATCGATCCAGCAAAAATCTCGCATGTATTCACATACGGTAGATTAGGGGCTCAAATTGCTGAAGGAGCGAAAATTAATTTCCCTAATGAACGTGTAAAGGCGTATGATAATAAAGAAGAGTTAGTAAAAGATTTACAAGCAGTAGTCGATGTGAAAGATGTTGTATTAATAAAAGCATCTCGCGGTATGAAATTAGAAGAAGTAATTACGATGTTGAAATAATTGGTGTATATAAATAGGGATGATAGTTACGAAAATAGAAGAAACTTATAATAAGCGCTTACAGTAAATATAAAAAAATAAAAGTGAAAAAAAAACTCTGAATATGAAAATAAGGTAACAGTTGGGTTTGCTTTTTACACATACAAAACTTATAATTGATAAAGTGTAATAACGTTTAGAAGTATTTTCGTGAAGAATATACGCCCGTTTATATACGTGAGCATTCAGGAAAAGGGCTTTTCCGCAAATTCGGAAAACGCCTTTTTTTAAATGATAAGTATAGGATAGAAAAGGAGAAGTAACATTGACAACATTTCGAGAATTAGGATTAAGTGATTCTTTACTGCAATCTGTTGAAAGTATGGGCTTTGAAGAGGCTACACCAATTCAAGCTGAAACAATTCCACATGCATTGCAAGGTAAAGATATTATTGGGCAAGCGCAAACAGGTACAGGGAAAACAGCAGCATTCGGATTACCACTATTAGATAAAGTGGATACACATAAAGAATCGGTTCAAGGTATTGTTATCGCGCCAACGCGTGAATTAGCAATTCAAGTTGGAGAAGAATTATACAAAATTGGTAAGCATAAACGTGTTCGTATTTTACCAATTTATGGTGGTCAAGATATTAACCGCCAAATTCGTGCTCTAAAAAAACACCCACACATTATTGTTGGTACGCCGGGTCGTATTTTAGATCATATTAACCGTAAAACACTTCGTCTGCAAAACGTAGAGACAGTTGTTCTTGACGAAGCGGATGAAATGTTAAACATGGGCTTCATTGAAGACATTGAAGCAATTTTAACAGATGTGCCAGAAACACATCAAACATTACTATTCTCAGCGACAATGCCGGATCCAATCCGCCGTATTGCTGAGCGTTTCATGACTGAGCCTCAACACATTAAAGTAAAAGCAAAAGAAGTAACAATGCCAAACATTCAGCAGTTCTATTTAGAAGTGCAAGAAAAGAAAAAGTTTGACGTGTTAACACGCTTATTAGATATTCAATCTCCAGAGCTTGCAATCGTATTCGGTCGTACAAAGCGCCGTGTTGATGAATTATCAGAAGCATTAAACTTACGTGGTTATGCTGCAGAAGGTATTCACGGTGATTTAACTCAGGCGAAACGTATGTCTGTATTACGTAAATTTAAAGAAGGTTCTATTGAAGTTCTTGTTGCAACAGACGTTGCTGCACGTGGTCTTGATATTTCAGGCGTAACGCACGTATATAACTTCGATATTCCACAAGATCCAGAATCATACGTTCACCGTATCGGTCGTACTGGTCGTGCAGGTAAAAAAGGTATTGCAATGCTATTTGTAACACCACGTGAATCAGGACAATTAAAAAATATCGAGCGTACAACAAAACGTAAAATGGACCGTATGGATGCACCGACACTTGACGAGGCATTAGAAGGTCAACAACGTTTAATCGCTGAAAAGCTTCAAAGCACAATTGAAAATGAAAACTTAGCATACTACAAGCGTATTGCAGAAGAAATGTTAGAAGAAAATGACTCTGTAACAGTAGTAGCTGCTGCTTTAAAAATGATGACTAAAGAGCCGGATACAACTCCGATCGCTTTAACATCAGAACCACCTGTTGTTTCAAGAGGCGGCGGTTCTAAAAAACGCGGCGGTAACGGAGGCGGATACCGTGATGGTAACCGTAATCGTAGTCGTGATGCACGCGGCGGTGGCGATGGACGTAATCGTGACCGTAACCGTGATGGACGTAATCGTGACGGAAACCGTGATCGCAATCGTGATGGTAACCGCGATCGTAATCGTGATGGTGGTAGTCGTGGTCGTAGAGGTGAAGGCCAAGGTCGCCCTGGTTCTTCAAATGGACGCGGCGAAAGAAAACATCATAGCCGTCCACAAGCTTAATAAAAAAAAGAGAATGCCCTTTGCGGGCATTCTCTTTTTTTATTTCTATAATTGTGCATACTACATAATAGTTATGATAGAAAAGGGGCTGTTATATGCTTGTAAGGCTTGGTTACGTTGCGATGAGTGTACATTTGAAGAATGCATCTCCATCTCAAACGATGACGTATGCACAGTTTCAGAAATTAGATGATCGTGCTGCTGCAATTCGTAAACTTGAAAGAATTGCTAATTCCAATTTAGAAAATTGTTTACGTTTATTAAAGCATAATAAAGGGCATGACATATCTTTCTTTCGGCTCAGTTCAAAGCTCATTCCTTTAGCGAATCATGAGGAATTGCTAGAGTGGAACTATATTCGTCTTTTAAAAGAAAATTTAAAAAAACTAGGTGAATATGCAGTTCATATGAATATGAGAATTGATTTCCATCCAGATCATTTTGTTGTACTAAATTCACCTGAGGAGAGTGTTTTTAAACAATCTGTAAAAACATTGCAGATGCACAAAAAATTATTAAAAGGTATGGGGATTGAACATAAGCAACGATGTGTACTGCATGTTGGAGGAGGATATAAAGATAAAGAACTTGCATTAGAGCGCTTTATAGAGAATTGGTCGAATGTCCCAAGGGGTATTCAAGAAATGATTATATTAGAAAATGATGATACAACCTTTACGTTAGAGGAAACATTATATTTAGGAGAAAAATTAGATATTCCCGTCGTATTTGACTTGCATCACCATATGATGAATAATGAGCAAGAAGATTGGTATGAAGACTGGGCACGTGTCGTTCATACGTGGGAAACGTCTTTGTTGCCGGTTAAAATGCATATCTCTAGCCCTAGAGAGGGAAAAGATCCAAGAGCTCATGCAGATTATATTAATGTAGAGGCATTTTTATCTTTTTTAAGAAGGATAAAGGGAAGTGTTCCGCAAATTGATTGTATGATTGAGGCGAAGATGAAGGATGAGTCTTTATTTCAATTAATGAGAGATTTAAGTGAACAAGTAGATGTAGAAATTATCGATGGTGCAAGCTTTTATATTAAATAAGCTTTGCACCATCGTTTTTTTTGGTTAAAAAAGGGGTTAAAATGCCACCGGTTATTAAACCTGTTAAATGACTGATCGGATTGGCAGAAGGGTTAAAGAAAGTAAATAGCAGTAATAGAAGAATCATAATTGAGAAAATGGCAATTTCTTTTGGTTTTGAAGAGCGGTATCGATTGTACAATAAAAATAACTGTGCACCTAATAGTCCGAAAATACCACCTGATGCACCTGCGTGAATATATTCAAGCGGCATAATAATATAAGAAGAAATATTTCCAGAAATTCCAGAGAGAAAAAATAGAATAAAAAAAGAAAAGTGTCCGAGTTGTTTTTCGATAGAAGAACCAAGAGCAAACAAAAAAATACTATTAGAAAGAAAATGTTGTAAGTCTACGTGTACGAGAAGAGAAGTTATGACACGCCACCATTCTCCTTTAGCGATATATTCATTAGAGGCTGCCAGTGGCAAGAGAAAAAAGTCGCCTAATATCATCATGACTAAATGAATAAGAAGTAAGGTAAGAATAGTCGGTTGTAAAGAAATATGAGTGGATCTTATTAGCATACGGTTACTTTCACCCCTTTTGCATCAGAAAGATTCTCTGTTATTCTTATCAATATGAAAGAAGAAAGTTAAATAGAAGAAGGGGATTTCGAAATGATTATAGGGATTGGTATCGATATTATTGAATTAAATCGTATTGAAAAAATGCTAGATGGAAAGCTTAAATTTATGGAACGTATTTTAACGGAAAATGAACGTAATGTTGCTATGGAGCTGAAAGGAAGTCGCCTTACAGAGTTTGTAGCTGGAAGGTTTGCAGCGAAAGAGGCGTATTCAAAAGCTGTAGGTACTGGTATCGGAAAAGAAGTGAGTTTTTTAGATATTGAAGTGAAAAATGATGAAAGAGGTAAGCCAATTCTGATTACAAGTACAGAGTATATTGTTCATTTATCAATTAGTCATAGTAAGGAATTTGCTGTTGCTCAAGTTGTTTTAGAAAGCTCGTCACGCTAGTCTGCATATTTTATATCTTTGTCTCATATATTTGAGGTAGCGATAAGGAAGGTACATCTTCCATTCATTTATAGGGGCAAAGGGGCTGAATTGATGAAAAGGCGTCTGTTTTTAGTTCTTGTCGGTTTGTTGACCGTTTTTGTGTTGGCGGGTTGTATGGAAAAGAAGCAAGATGATGTCGTGAGAGATTTAGAATCAAAAGTAAAAGGGATGAAAAGTTATCAAGCTGAGGCAAAATTATCTATTAAAACAGGCAATGAGCCTCAAGAGTATAACGTAGAGATTTGGCATAAGGAACCGTCTTTTTATCGTGTGAATTTAAAAAATGCAAAAAAAGATCAGAGCCAAATTATTTTGAGAAATGAAGAAGGTGTATTTGTATTAACGCCAGCACTTAATAAGAGCTTCCGTTTTCAAAGTGATTGGCCGCAAAATAGTAGCCAGGCTTATTTATATGAATCACTTGTAAGAGATATTTTGCAGGACAAGAAAAACCTTACTTTTGAGAAAACAGATAAGTATTATATTTTTAAAACAAAAACAAACTATCAACATCAAAATATGTTGCCGAGACAAGAGATTACATTGAATAAGAGCGACTTGACTCCAGTTTCAGTGAAGTTGATGGATAATGATCAAAATGTTCTTGTGAAAGTAGATTTCTCTAAAGTGAAATTCGATGCGAAATTTGATAAAGGTGCATTTGATACGAAACAAAATATGTCTAGAGCACAGATAGATGTTCAAACAACAGCGAAAGAAGACAAACCGTTTGCTATTTTGTATCCACTTGATACACCACAAGGTATGACTCTGCAAGATGAAAAAGAGTTGAAGACAGACAGTGGCAAGCGTGCGATACTCACATACACTGGAAATAAGAAATCCTTTACTTTAATACAAGAAAAGGCAAAAGTTGCAGAGGCATCATCAGCGGTAAGTGTAAGTGGAGAACCAGTTGATCTTGGGTTTACGATTGGTGCATTAACGAAAGACTCTGTAACGTGGTCGCATAACGGAGTAGAATATATGCTCGTGTCTAAAGGTTTAGAGCCGAAGGAGCTGTTAATGGTTGCTCGTTCAGTTACAGCGAAGCAGGTGAAGTAAACTTCTTAGACGTGGTGATATATGTGCACCACGTCTTTTCTTAGTTTGAAGGTGGATTTCATAAAAGAAGCATATAAAAGAATAAGCTTCGCATATCGTGTATAAGGAAGTGTATTTATGGAAGAAGCACCATTTTACCGTGACACTTGGGTGGAAGTGGATTTAGATGCCATTTATAACAACGTTACACATATTAAAGAGTTCATCCCAAGTAATGTAGAGATTTTTGCTGTAGTTAAAGCAAACGCATATGGGCACGATTATGTACCGGTGGCTAAAACGGCATTAGAAGCAGGTGCAACAAGGTTAGCTGTTGCTTTTTTAGATGAAGCTTTAGTGCTTCGGAGGGCTGGTATTACTGAGCCGATTTTAGTGTTAGGTCCCTCGCCGCCGCGTGATGTAAATGTAGCTGCTGAAAATGATGTAGCGCTAACTGTTTTTCAAAAAGAATGGGTGGACGAAGCAATTAAACTTTGGGATGGTTCATCTGTAATGAAATTCCATATTAACTTTGATAGTGGTATGGGGAGAATTGGAATACGTGAAAGAAAAGAGCTAAAAGAATTTTTAAAGAGTTTAGAGGGTGCACCGTTTTTAGAGTTAGAAGGAGTATACACGCATTTTGCAACGGCAGATGAGGTTGAGACTTCGTATTTTGATAAGCAATATAACACGTTCTTGGAGCAGTTAAGTTGGTTGAAAGAATTCGGAGTGGATCCTAAGTTTGTTCATACAGCTAATAGTGCTGCGACGTTACGTTTTCAAGGGATTACATTTAATGCAGTGCGAATTGGGATTGCAATGTATGGATTATCTCCTTCTGTAGAAATACGTCCTTTTTTACCATTTGAATTAGAACCGGCGCTATCACTTCATACGAAAGTTGCTCATATTAAACAGGTAATTAAAGGTGATGGAATTAGTTATAACGTCACCTATCGAACGAAAACTGAAGAATGGATTGCGACTGTAGCGATTGGCTATGCAGATGGGTGGCTTAGAAGGTTACAAGGATTTGAAGTGCTTATAAATGGTAAAAGGGTACCGATTGTAGGGCGAGTAACAATGGATCAGTTCATGATTCATCTTCCTTGTGAAGTGCCACTTGGTACGAAAGTTACGCTTATTGGAAGGCAAGGAGATGAGTATATTAGCGCTACAGAGGTTGCGGAATACTCAGGGACTATTAATTATGAAATTATTGCAACGATCAGTTTCCGTGTGCCAAGAATATTTATACGGAATGGTAAGGTTGTAGAGATAATTAATTACTTGAACAATATATAGAAGGTAGTATGATTGCTTCTTGTCATTGGAGTGACTGTTCATTGCTGGATAATAAGCTCTTTTTGATGAGAAGCTTTTTACTTATAATCATTTTTTATATAAGTTGCACGTAAGTTTTGAAGAGGAGTTCTATTGTTTTTAGTTAGTTATGAGATAAAAAATTTAAGAAGATGAATGTTTTGTTTGTGAATTGGAAAACATAAGCAAGGAATAAGGAAGTCTTTGCAACAGGCTCCATACAATGGTATTATTACAATAGGTGTCATATATATTTGGGTGTGTAGTTGACGGTGGAGGTGTATTTTTGTGTCCGAATCAAGTGTAACTACTGAAATCGTGGTTCGGTTGCCAAAGCAAATGGTAACGGAATTGGACGGAATTGGAAAACAAGAGAATAAGAATCGCCATGAACTAATTTGCCAGGCAACACAATTGTTATTGCGTCAACATAAGACGAAGAAACGCTACCAACATGAATCAATGCGACGTGGGTACATTGAAATGGGAAAAATTAATCTTGGTATTGCATCTGAAGCTTTCTTAGCAGAGTATGAAGCAGCTCATACAGTAGAACGCTTAGTTAGCGGGGGGTAATATTTTGATTGTAAAACGCGGCGACGTGTATTTTGCAGACCTTTCCCCAGTTGTTGGTTCTGAGCAAGGAGGCGTTCGTCCGGTTCTTGTCATTCAAAATGACATCGGAAATCGTTTTAGTCCAACGGTGATTGTAGCGGCTATTACTGCACAGATTCAAAAAGCGAAATTACCCACTCATGTGGAAATTGATGCGAAAAAGTATGGTTTTGAGAGAGATTCTGTTATTTTACTTGAGCAGATTCGAACAATCGATAAGCAACGCTTAACGGACAAAATCACTCATTTGGATGAAGTGATGATGAGTCGTGTAGATGAAGCGTTACAAATTAGTTTAGGACTAATAGATTTTTAAATCGGCAGTTTAAGTTGCTCTCTTTGAAGGGCAACTTTTTTTATTATAGAGGAGGTTACGGTTGTATATGGAAATGGTAGATAATCGACAAGCGTTAATGAAAATGTTAGTGAAAGAATTAGGCTTTACCGAAAAGCAAGTTCGTCATGTTATTCAATTAACAGAAGAAGGTAACACAGTTCCATTTATTGCTCGTTACCGAAAAGAATGGACAGGCTCTTTAGATGAGGTGCAAATTCGTACGATTTTAGAGAGATGGCAATATATGATGCAACTTGAAGATAGGAAGGAAGAAGTTCTTCGTCTTATTGATGAGAAGGGGAAACTGACAGAAGAGCTACGACAGCAAATTGTTAAAGCTACAAAGTTGCAAGAAGTAGAAGATCTATATCGTCCATATAAAGAGAAAAGAAGAACGAAAGCGACAATCGCTAAAGAAAAGGGATTAGAACCATTAGCTGAATGGTTATTGTTATATAAAAAAGAAGATCCGGCTAAAAAGGCAGTGGAATTTATTAATGTAGAAAAAGAAGTGCAATCTGCAGAAGAAGCTTTACAAGGTGCACAAGACATTATTGCAGAAATGGTTTCAGATGAAGCTGCGTATCGTAGTTGGATTCGAAATGTTACTTTTAGAAAAGGTGTTATGTCTTCGTCCGTGAAAGATGAAGAAAAAGATGAAAAGAATATATATGAAATGTATTACAGTTATGAAGAACCATTGCAAAAAGTAGTACCACATCGTGTATTAGCAATGAATCGTGGCGAGAAAGAAGATATATTGAGAGTTGCTGTTGTTCCGCCAGTAGATGAGATAGTAACTTTCTTAAATAAGAAAGTAATTCGTGATAACGATTCGAAAAGTGCACATTATGTACAATTAGCGATTGAAGATGGTTATAAACGATTAATTCAATCTTCAATCGAAAGAGAAATTCGTAAAGAATTAACAGAAACAGCTGAAGAACAAGCGATACATATTTTCTCTGAGAACTTACGTAACTTATTATTACAACCTCCGATGAAAGGGAAAGTCGTGCTAGCGGTAGATCCGGCATATAGAACTGGTTGTAAATTGTCTGTAGTAGATGATACGGGGAAAGTACTACATATCGATGTTATTTATCCGCATCCACCTGTTCGTAAATATGATGATGCAAAAACGAAAGTTCTTTCTATTATAGATAAATATCAAGTTGAAATGATTGCAATTGGTAATGGGACAGCATCTAGAGAAACAGAAGAGTTTATAGTAGATGTATTGCAAAGTGTGAACCGAGATGTCTTTTATATTATTGTAAATGAAGCGGGTGCTAGTGTATATTCAGCTTCTGATTTAGCTCGTGAGGAATTCCCAAATTTACAAGTTGAAGAGAGAAGTGCCGTTTCTATTGGAAGACGTCTGCAAGATCCACTTGCTGAACTTGTGAAAATTGATCCTAAATCAGTTGGGGTTGGACAATACCAACATGATGTATCTCAAAAGAGACTGAATGAGTCATTAACATTTGTAGTAGAAACAGCTGTTAACCAAGTTGGGGTTAATGTAAATACGGCTTCGGTTGCATTGTTACAATATGTTTCAGGTTTATCGAAAACTGTTGCGAAAAATATTGTGGCAAAGAGAGAAGAAGATGGGAAATTCACAAAGCGCACGGAATTAAAGAAAATCCCGCGTTTAGGTGCAAAGACGTATGAACAATGTATAGGTTTCTTACGTATACTAGAAGGAGCGAATCCATTAGATCGAACAGGTATTCATCCAGAGCAATATAAAAATGTTGAATTGTTATTGAAGAGTCTAGGGTTATCGATAGATGACGTAGGACAACCGCAATTACAAAAGAGATTGGAAGAAGTAGAGATTTCTAAGTTATCTCAAGAAACAGGAGTTGGGGAGCCGACGTTAGTTGATATTATAGATGCGCTTATTAGTCCAGAAAGAGATATGAGGGATGAGTTGCCTAAACCACTTCTGAAAAAAGGGATTTTGAAATTAGAAGATTTAAAACGTGGTATGGAACTAGAAGGAACAGTTCGTAACGTTGTTGATTTTGGTGCTTTTGTTGATGTTGGCGTAAAGCAAGATGGTTTAGTACATATTTCTAAACTTAGCAAACAGTTTGTAAAGCATCCGTTAGATGTTGTGTCAGTAGGGCAAATTGTAAAAGTATGGGTAGATGATATTGATACAAAAAAAGGACGCGTTGCACTATCTATGTTGCCGATTGAATAGTAAGAGAAGAGAGCAGACGAAACTGCTCTTTTTTTATGGAATAAAAAGTGTAATGGATTATGAGCTTTGATGTATTTTGCTATAATAAAACCAGCATTCATTTAATAATTTAATTTGATACCGGTTTTTTTCGAAATATGCACGTTGCATTTGTTTTTTTAGCCACGTAGGCATAGGAATCCCTCCTTGTTTAATCCTGCTCTCAAAAATCTAAAATGCTATTGATGAGAGGTTGGTGAGTGGATTTCTATTCATGTTTTGTTTTTAGAAACCACGTTTCTTACATGAGGATGGGTATATGTACTATTTAATATATGTATAAGAAGTGAGAAAAGTGTAAAAATATTTTTTTGTTTAGGAGGAATGAGAGTGGATGAGCAAGAAATTCAGCGACTGGTGGAAGAAGTGTCACTACAATACTTTGAGATGCCGTTCTTACATAAAGCAGTGTTTAATAATAGATTACGTACAACTGGTGGGCGTTATTTATTGAAGAGTCATAATATCGAACTGAATTATCGATATTACGAAGTGTATGGTGAAGAAGAGTTAGTCGGGATTATTAAACATGAGCTTTGTCATTATCACTTACATATTGCAGGAAGAGGGTATAAGCACAGGGACAGGGATTTTCGTGAGTTGTTAAAGAAAGTTGATGCACCACGTTTTTGTAAACAAATGATTAATGAAGAGAAGGAAAAAAAGATTTATAAGTATGAATGTATGGAGTGTTCACTTCAATATGTAAGAAGGCGTCAAATAAATACAAAAAGATATGTCTGTGGAAAGTGTAAAGGGAAACTCAAACCGATATCGAAAAAATCTTGACAGTAAAAACGCAATCCAGTATATTATAAACATGTCACGTTTGAACAAGATGTTGTTAAAAACTTCTTGACTTACAGAGAGAATTTTTATAAGATACAAATTGTCTTCATTATTCCGCAGTAGCTCAGTGGTAGAGCTATCGGCTGTTAACCGATCGGTCGTAGGTTCGAGTCCTACCTGCGGAGCCATACAGAGAAGTACCCAAGTGGCTCAAGGGGCTCCCCTGCTAAGGGAGTAGATCGCTAACGCGGTGCGAGGGTTCGAATCCCTTCTTCTCTGCCATACATATTGGCCCGTTGGTCAAGTGGTTAAGACACCGCCCTTTCACGGCGGTAACACGGGTTCGAATCCCGTACGGGTCACCACTTTTGGAGGATTAGCTCAGCTGGGAGAGCACCTGCCTTACAAGCAGGGGGTCGGCGGTTCGATCCCGTCATCCTCCACCATATAATTTTATATGAATAGTATTGTCGCGGGGTGGAGCAGCACGGTAGCTCGTCGGGCTCATAACCCGAAGGTCGCAGGTTCAAATCCTGTCCCCGCAACCAAATGGTCCCGTGGTGTAGTGGTTAACATGCCTGCCTGTCACGCAGGAGATCGCCGGTTCGACCCCGGTCGGGACCGCCATTTTAACTTCTGCTATATAGCAGTTGTTTTTTATTGGACATTATGGTACAATAACATTTGTCTTTGAAAAGAAGATAATTATTTCGATGGGCTATAGCCAAGCGGTAAGGCAACGGACTTTGACTCCGTCATGCGCTGGTTCGAATCCAGCTAGCCCAGCCATTTACGAGCCATTAGCTCAGTTGGTAGAGCATCTGACTTTTAATCAGAGGGTCGAAGGTTCGAGTCCTTCATGGCTCACTTTTGTTTTTTCCGCGCGGTCGTGGCGGAACGGCAGACGCGCTAGGTTGAGGGCCTAGTGGGGGAAACCCCGTGGAGGTTCAAGTCCTCTCGGCCGCATCAAAAAAATCTTAAAAAAGTACTTGCATTTGAAAATGTAGTATGATAAGATAATTGAGTCGCCAAATTACAACGACGAAAAAACATCATGAATAAGCGCCCGTAGCTCAATTGGATAGAGCGTTTGACTACGGATCAAGAGGTTAGGGGTTCGACTCCTCTCGGGCGCGCCAATTACGGGAAGTGGCTCAGCTTGGTAGAGCACCTGGTTTGGGACCAGGGGGTCGCAGGTTCAAATCCTGTCTTCCCGACCACGCGGGTGTAGTTTAGTGGTAAAACAAGAGCCTTCCAAGCTCTGGTCGAGAGTTCGATTCTCTTCACCCGCTTTTAGTTCTTTGAAAACTGAACGAAACAAACAACGTGAAACGTCAATTTTTATTTTAGATGCTAGACAAACTAACTTTATTGGAGAGTTTGATCCTGGCTCAGGATGAACGCTGGCGGCGTGCCTAATACATGCAAGTCGAGCGAATGGATTAAGAGCTTGCTCTTATGAAGTTAGCGGCGGACGGGTGAGTAACACGTGGGTAACCTGCCCATAAGACTGGGATAACTCCGGGAAACCGGGGCTAATACCGGATAACATTTTGAACCGCATGGTTCGAAATTGAAAGGCGGCTTCGGCTGTCACTTATGGATGGACCCGCGTCGCATTAGCTAGTTGGTGAGGTAACGGCTCACCAAGGCAACGATGCGTAGCCGACCTGAGAGGGTGATCGGC